>CAXGOD010000151.1:0-5785 GCA_964011245.1 uncultured Bacteriovoracaceae bacterium
CATTACTAGGAGATAGAATTCGTCTTGGAGCTAGAAAAGCTTACAAACGCACTAGAGACGACTCAAACACAAAAAGATCGCAATTCCGGCGAATTGAACTCTAAGAAACTTCTTAATTATCTAGACTCTTATGAAATAGAACTTGTATCAAAAGAGCTACAATATATAAGGCTTAGTACTGGAACTGACGATTTTGTCCTAAATACAATTTTACCAATGATGCGAGAAATTGGATTAAAAGTTGCGCAGGGTGAATACACTGTTACTCAAGAGCATATTATGTCTACGATCGTCAGAGACCAACTCTCTCAAATCGATCTTCCAAACCTTAACGTTAAAAAGACTGAAATTGCAATAGCCACGCCAGAGGGAAATCTCCATGAAATGCCCATAACGATTGCAAATATATTTTGTCGATCTCACAAGCTAACGACCAGATACTTAGGTGCAGCTCACCCAGCTGACTGTTTAGCTGAAGCAATCAATATATTAAAATCTCCAGTTCTTGTACTTGGAGTTGTCTCTTCAGACTCTTGGAACTATTCAGAAAAAATTATTCCTTACTTAACCGAAATGGATAAAAGTTTAAGTATTGAAGTTGAAGTTCTACTTGGAGGTGGCTTTGAACTAGAATTCCCCAAATTTAAAAATATAAATCTAATTAATATAATGCCAACTTTTGAAGATTTCGATAAATACCTAAAAAATCTTTACTAAATAAAGCGAGAAGTTTTAACAAAAATAATATTTTCCCCATTAAGAATAAAGATACTCATCTGATATATTTATCAGTTGAAATGAGTTTTTCATTATGACTTTATCCGCTAACTTTATATCTGCTTCAAATTCAAAAAGATTCTCTAAACTCTCAACTAGTCTAACAGTAATTTTCAAACTGTCTCCAGGCTTAGCAAAGCCCTTAAACTTGGCATAATTTACTTTTTTTAGCACCCCAAGAGCATGGCCTTTAGATTTAGTTGAATCATAATTATCACCTGGAAAGTAAAACTTTGTTATCAAGACTCCGGCAGTTTGAGTTGTCATTTCTTGCATCATAGCTCCTGGTAATACAGGTGCTCCAGGAAAATGCCCTTTAAAAAAGTATTCTTCTCCTGTTAGATGCTTTTTTGTTATTATAAAATTCTGGTCTATCGTATCGACCTCATCAATTAGTAAGTACGGGTCTCTATGGTGTAAAATTTTAACTATCTCAGATTTGTTCATGCTATATCCTTTTATTTACTATATTAATCTATATTATAGAAAGTTATCTAGTGTAACTACTAGTCAAAGAGTAAACAAAGGTAAAAAAGATGGAATATATTGAAAAAACGACATTTGAGAGCTTTGAGCAACGAAAAAGGGCCCGATTTATTAATTCGTTATCAGGATTTAAATCTGCCAACCTTATTGGAACAAAAGACATAAAAGGTCAAACTAACTTATCAATCTTAAGCTCAGCTTTTCACCTCGGTGCTTCTCCTGCATTAATTGGATTGATATTTAGACCCGATATTAGCCCAAGACATACACTAGATAATATAAGACAAACAAAACTTTGTACCCTTAACCATGTAAATGATGAAATCATTGAGCACGCACATCAAACAAGTGCAAGGTATCCAAAAGAGATCAGTGAGTTTAACTCCTGTAAGCTTACTGAAGAATATCTCCATAATCATTTTGCCCCCTTTGTAGAGGAATCAAAAATAAAAATGTCTTTAAGATTAGTTCGTGAAATACCAATTGAGGAAAATGGAACTCACCTTCTTATCATGTCTATTGAAGGTGTATATCTCCCTAAGGAATGCCTATATGAAGATGGTTTTGTTGATATTGAATTAGCTCAAACTATTTGTGTTAGTGGACTTGATTGCTACCATGATACTAAAAAAATATGTCGGTTAAGTTACGCTAAGCCTAATACCGGTCAGAGTTAATCTTTAATGAGTTTTACTTTAACGGCAACAGCTCCCTTAGGACCTTGTCCAATTTGGAAATAGACTGGATCGTCATCATAGATCTCTTCTCCGCCTAATGATGAAGCATGAAAGAATAGATCTTCACTGTCGATATTAGGTTGAATAAATCCAAATCCTTTAACACTATCAAAAAACTTAATCGTTCCTGTTAATACCTCACCACTAGAGTTCTTTTCACGTTTTTCTTCACCCCAAACAACTTCATGGATCGCCTGAACTTTTTCACCTTTATGGATTCTTTCTAGCTTATCAATGATGGCCTCTTGTGTTTTCGCATCAACGATGAAATCTTTTCTTTTTCTTTTTTTAGTCTTGTCCATATCGTACTTAACAAGCTCAACCATCATCTTTGTCATATAATCCTCAATTTCAATTTTTGATATAGATACCTCTATTTAGCTATAATAAATAGAGAATTCGTAATATAGTGAATTTATGACAAATGAACTACATCCGAGAAATATTCACAATAGTGGTTATGACTACGATAAGCTAATAGCTGAGTTTCCATCACTTTCAGCCTTTATAAGCAAGAACGATTACGCAGAACTAAGTGTAGACTTCTCTGATCCAGATGCTGTTTTGGCCCTTAACCAAGCAATCTTATCCACTCACTATAAAGTTAAGGCTTGGACCATCCCTAAGGGAAATCTATGTCCTCCTATTCCAGGTCGAGTTGATTATCTTCACTATATCGCCGATCTTATTACAGAGGATGCTGACAAGGGAGTTCCAGTTGGCCCAGACATCAAAGGACTAGATATAGGAACAGGTTCTGGTTGTATATATCCAATACTTGGAAACAGTGTCTATGGTTGGAGATTTGTTGGAACTGAGATAAGTAGTGAAAGCATAAATCACTCAAAAACGATCTTAAAATCTAATCCAAATCTTAAAAAGAGAATTAAACTACGCTTCCAAGAATCCCCAGATAACATCTTCCATGATATTATAAAGTCCGATGAGTTCTTTGATTTTACCATGTGTAATCCTCCCTTTTACTCTTCAGAAGCTGAAGCTAATAAAGCATCTAATCGAAAAATTAAAAACTTGAAGCTTGAGAAAGGTCGTAACTTTGGAGGAAAAGATTTTGAACTTTGGTGTCCAGGTGGTGAGACCGAATTTATTAAAAGGATGATTGAACAATCAACAGAAGTAAAAGAACACTGTGATTGGTTTACAACCCTTGTCTCGAACAACCAAAACCTAGCAGAGCTAACAAATCAACTTAAAACACTTAACTGTTCTGATGTTCGCACTATTAAAATGCACCAAGGTAATAAAACGGTGCATATTCTAGCGTGGAGATTTAATTAGAAAGCTCTAGTTTTGAGTTTAATCCAAAGTGATCCGATACAAATAAGGACTCTGAACCATAGCTATAAAGATCATTGAAAACAACTTCTGTTTCTTTAACAGTCCACTTAAGTCTTTTACCATCTTTAACAAAAATATAGTCTATTCTTTGTTTTTGAACAGACTCTCCATCATCATAATTGGCCCATGAGTTTACATCAGGATTCCAAGTAAACCCGCTATCACTAGGCCTAAAGTCTAGCCAAACATCCTGAAAGCCAATCAAATATTGACTTAAAGAAGAATATTCATCTGTGCTAGCGATTATATTAAAGTCTCCTACAAAAAGAACAGGGTGAGTTCCATCATTTAAATCAGAGATGAACTTTTTTAGTTCTTTTAGCTGTTTTGCTCTAATATGAGCATCTTTCTGATAGGCCTGTAAATGAGTATTAAATGTATCAATGACCATCCCATTTGGTAGCCTTACTTGCATATACAAAACACCTTTGGATGCTGCACACTGAACACTCCTACAACTTTTAAAAGGCATAAAGGCTTTTTTCGTAATTTTATACTTTGAAAAATTATATAAACCACTGCCAAGAATATTTCCTCTTTGGTAAACATAAAGATCAGAAAAATTAGCCGTTGAATTTGATTTAATTTCTTTACGTACTTTTTTAGTGAAAGCTTCTTGTAAAAAGACGAGGTCAAACTCTGAGATATTTGAGCCGATAATTTTTGCTCTAGGTTTAGCCATTTTCCCTTGGATAGGAATCATCCAAGCATTTAATGTTAAAACATTTATTGTTGTAGTAGCAATTGCATTAGAGCAAAAACATATTAAAAGTAAAAATATTTTAAAAATTTGTTTATTCATATTACGCCCATTGATCTTCTTCTTCACTTGCTTCTTCTTCTGAATCAAGGAAATCTAGTTGTTCTTGTGAAAAGAGTTTTGACATTTTAAACCTTAAAGGAACTAGTAAAGCTATAAAGAGTGGAAATAGTATCCCTGCGGGACTAACTTTTATGATCCATAAAATAACAAGCCCCAATAACTGAATAAATGTAAATAAGTGAATCCTACTCATTGGAACTTTATGAGTATAATGTTTCTCAGGATAAAGTTCTGAGTCCATAAACCAAAGACTTAGCCTTTCAAAAAATTGATTTCCTTTCATTGAAACAATTCCCATATAAAGAAAAAGTCCATAAAGAATTGCCATAGGAACGAGCTTAATCATTGGAAGAACAAGAAGTGCTCCACCTAGCAATAAGTGAATCAATAAACCAGAAATACGAGTTTCTCGAGTTGATGTAATTTTATTTTCTACAGTTCCATCTGAGCTTTTAATATCTTTAAAGTTTGCAAGTCCCCTAACATGGTTAAGCGAACGAACTGTTGCAGCAACTAACCAAGGTAGTCCAAAAAATGAACAGATAGCGATTAGAATACCAACAAGGAACATATCCCAATGATAAGCATCACCCTTTTTAAGTTTGTGTTCTGGAGCATTAATAAGACGTGCAGTAATATTTTGATCAAGAAAAACTAAGATTGTAACGAAAAAGGCTGGAACAATACTTGCCCATCTGGCCCAAACAGGTAATGCCCAGATATCAACAAGCCACTCTCGACCAGAAGTTGTTCCGAACTCACTTGGAGCAGGAAGAGCAGCTAAATTAACAGAAGAAAAGTTTAAAGCAACAATTGTCATACATGAAATGGCTATAACAGGTCCAAAGTCTGAAAAGAACTCACGCATAAATCGATTTAAAAATCTTGTTTTCCGAAGATGAGCGATACCATTTGCAATCATAAAAGTTCCAAGAGCAAGAATTACTGTTAAGAAAGCAACTGAATGGTTTTCTATAGTATCCGTTTCAAGAAAAGTTTTACGAATTGAATTGATCGCTTCATAAATAAAGATAACTGAAATCAAAGCTGCAAATATTTCATCAGTAAACCTAGTAAAGTATTTCATGATATTACTAAGGTTAGTAAAAGCAGCAATGATAGTTAAAATGGCCGACCAAATACCAACCCAAAAGTATGCAGATAAGAAGTCGACACCCAATGATTTTGCAAGGTGAAACAACATGGCCGTAATGACGAGCATAGGACCGGTTCCACCTAAGATGGTCAATGGTTGCCCTGACATTAATGCAAAAGCAACGCCACAGATAGCCGAAGCAAGAATCATCTCTACCGCGCCCATCGCTCCATCAGTATATATTCCTAATATCCCACCAAATGTTACAGCTGGTGCTAAACACGCGAAAAATAAAAAGAATGAACTAGATAAAGATTTGTAATGAAAACCATCTGTATAATCTGAAATATAATATTGTAATCTTCGGTTTAAATCTTCTTTGATACCTGAACCCAACCTACTCATCAATTACCCTTAATAAAAAGATTTACAGAATATTAAAAAAGTAAGTTCCTCAATACTTTTATAATTCCAAGCCTGTCTTTCTAAGCTATTCCAGACGCTTGG
>CAXGOD010000152.1:0-5782 GCA_964011245.1 uncultured Bacteriovoracaceae bacterium
GGAGCCGTTAGACCGACTCAGGGAAGAACATTGGCCATTATGCAAGTCTCGGGTGGATCACAAAGTTTTAATGCTTTAAATAGTATGAGAGTATTGGGGCGTTGGATGCGAATGATTACAATTCCAAATCAATCAAGTGTTGCCAAAGCTTATAATGAGTTTAATGAAGACGGTACTATGATGGAATCAGCGTTCCGTGAAAGAGTTGTAGATGTAATGGAGGAGCTTATGCGCTTTACTTATTTAACAAGAGACCACTCTGAATTTCTAGTGAATCGTTATAGCGAACGACAAGAAGAAATTAGAAAAGCTCAGCCTAAACCAATCTCTTGCAACTCTAATACAGGTTGTTGCTAATGAATAATGAAGAGCATTGGAATGCTATTTATAATAGGAAGAAGGCCATTGATGTAACCTGGTTTCAACCAGAATTAAAACTGACAATGAAGTTTATCGAAAATCTAGATCTTTCGCCTTCTGCTGCCATTATAGATGTCGGCTCAGGGGCTTCAACTTTACCAGATAGTTTATTAATAGCCGGATTCTTTGATATAAGCGTTTTGGATCTTTCCAAGAATGCTTTAGAACAATCAAAGAAGAGGTTAGGTGAAAAGTCTTCTAAGATCAATTGGTTGGTAGGAAATGTCACAACAATAAAATTAAATAGAAAATATGATCTTTGGCATGACAGGGCAGTCTTTCACTTCCTAAGAGATAATGATTCTCAAAATCTATATATAGATAATCTAAAAAACTCCATTAAGACTGGGGCATATTATTATGGCAACTTTTGCTGAGGATGGACCTTTAAATTGTAGTGGACTTGAAATAGTCCGCTATAGTAAGGATGATCTTGTTATGAAGTTTGAAGGTTTTGAGTTAGTAGAGTTTAGGAAAGAAACCCATGTTTCTCCAGGCGCAATTGAGCAAAAATTTAACTATTGGGTATTTAAGTACAAAGGTAGATAATGTTTAGTTTACTCTCTTTATTAGATGATATTGCTTCAACTTTGGATGACGTTGCTGTTATGACCAAAGTTGCAATTAAAGATACGACAGCTCTTATGAGTGATGACCTTGCAGTTAATACTGGGGTCGTTCATGGAGTTACTCCTCATAGAGAACTTCCAATGGTTTGGAAAATTTTTGTAGGATCTCTTTTAAATAAGGTTTATTGCATTATTGGCGTTTTGGTAATCATGGCCACTTATCCTCCTGTCTTAAAGTTTATTCTCGTTCTGGGTGGTATTTATCTTGCTTATGAGGGAGCACACAAGGTTCATGAAAAACTATTTCATAAAGAAGAAGGAAAAGAGACGCGTAAAAGAATTTCGGTTGAACAAAAAATTAAAGGTGCCATTAGAACAGATTTAATTTTATCAATCGAAATTATTGTGATTGCCCATAGTACAATGACTGACACGCTTGTAAAGCAAGCAATGGCCCTTTCTGTTGTAGGTATCCTCGTATCAATTATAATATATGGTCTTGTCGCAGTACTTGTTAAGATAGATGATCTCGGTCTTTATCTTGTAGAGAAAGAATTTAAAAAAGTTGGTATGGTTCTGGTTCAAAGTATGCCTTGTACTATGAAACTTTTAGGTATTGTTGGTACAATTGCAATGTTTCTTGTTGGTGGTGGCATCATTTCCCATACCTTCCATTTTCCTCTTTATACAATTGAGCTTATTCAGAATTTAATTATAGGTCTTGCGACAGGTCTTATTTCTTTACTTATAGTAGGTCTGTTTTTAAGGATAAAAAAAGCGATTAACTGATTTCAAACATTTATTCTCTGTATATTCACATCAATATTTAATCATTTCATGTAATATTTTCACTATACAGTTCATATCTACATAAGCTTGTTAAGGTTCGTTATAAAACAATAACAATTGAGGTTAACGTGGAAAATCAGACATTTGAAAAGCTTAATATACAAAGATCGGTTCTAAAGGCCTTAAATGAAATGGGGTTTACAACTCCGACAGAGATTCAATCAAAAGCGATTCCAGTTCTTTTAGACACTGAAAGAGACTTCGTTGGGCAAGCACAAACGGGGACTGGGAAAACTGCAGCCTTTGTTATTCCTTTACTTGAAAATATTGATACAAGCAGTGATAGTGTACAGGCTTTAGTTTTAACGCCAACTCGAGAATTAGCAAATCAAGTTGAAAATGAATTTAAAAAAATTGGTAAATACACTGGGATTAAATCTACTTGTATTTATGGTGGTACTGGCTATGAATCACAAATTAGTGCTTTGAAAAGAGATAGACCACAGATTGTTGTGGGAACACCAGGACGTGTTATTGATATGATCAATAAACGTTTTCTTAAATTGGATAATGCTGAATTTTGTGTTTTAGATGAAGCTGATGAAATGCTTAATATGGGATTCTTTGAAGATGTTCAAGTTATACTTGAAGGGTTTAATTCTCAAAGGCAATTAATAATGTTCTCGGCAACCATGCCAGCTCCTATCGTTAAACTTATAAATAGATCATTTAATAATCCAGAGATGGTCAAAATTAAAAAGAAATCACTTAGTAACGATGATATTGAACAAAAGTACTTTGTTGTCCGTGAAAAGCACTTTAAAGAAGCTCTTGCTCGCTTAATTGATGATGCAGGGGATATGTATGGAATTGTTTTTTGCCAAACAAAAATTGAAACGAAAAAAGTAGCAGATGACCTTAAAAAACGAGGCCATACAGCAGAAGTTCTTAACGGTGATATGGGGCAACCTGAACGTGATCACGCTATGAAAAACTTCAAAGATAAAAAAGTTAATTTACTTATTTGTACAGATGTTGCTGCCCGTGGAATTGATGTTGATAATCTGACACATGTTTTTAATTTTGGAGCACCAAGAGATAATGAAAGTTATGTTCACCGTATTGGAAGGACTGGCCGAGCTGGAACAAAAGGAAAGGCGTATACAATTGTAGGGCCCAAGTCAGCCTTCATCATGAGAAGTATTGAAAAGCATGTTAATAAAAAAATACCTCAAGAAAAATTACCATCAGTTGAAAAACTAAAAAGAAATATGGTTGAAAAAGAACTTACCAGTGCCGAGCAAATCTTAGGTGCTATTAAACTTAAAGGTGATGAGTTTAAAACTGAAGATTCATTTGATCTGATTCTTGAGAACTTCTCCGATTTATCAAAAGATGAACTATTAAAACTTATGTTTGTATGGAAGTTTAATAAGGACATGAGACATTTAAATAATCTAGCAGATATCGAAACAGTGACTTCAACTGGGGCAGCCAAAAGACCTGCTAGAAGCAGACCTGGACGTAATAGAAATGCTGGTGCAAGAGGTGATTCGAGATCTGGTGGAAAGAAAAGCTTTGGTGGACGTGATAAAAAACGTTCAGGCTCTAAATCGGGCAGATCTTTTTCTAGATAAAAATATTAATAAAGAAAAAATAAATCCACCGGTTATATTTCCAAGTGTAACCGGTATTATATTATTCACAAATAATGTACTCGCCGTAATAAAGTCCAGACTATTTGACAAAAAACCGACAGGAATAAAAAACATATTTGCAATACTATGCTCAAACCCCATGAATACAAAGATTGTTATAGGGATGATTATACCTATTGTTTTCTTTATTTTCGTATTCAATACAATTGCTAAAAAGATTGCCATACATACGAGGAAATTACATAAGAGTGCTTTCATAAAAGCTGTTCCAAACTGATAACTACCTTTTAACTCAGCAATGGCCCCAAGTCTAACTGCTACCTGATCTATATTACTAAAAATTAAAAAGGCCATCACAGCAAAGAAAAAAGCTCCAAAGAAGTTTCCAATATAAACGATAAACCAATTTCTAAAAATCTCTTTTGCAGATATCTTCTTATCAAGCCATGAAGCAAGCATTAAGTTATTCCCAGTAAATAGTTGTACTTTCATAAAGTAAACTAAGATAAGACCTATGGTAAACAGTAAGGCACCAAACAAGCGGATGAAAGCTTCATTTCCACTTACAGAAGTCATTAAGGAGTAAAGTAGAGCTCCTGTTGCAATAAAACAACCTGCAAAAAAAGAGCGTTTTAACATGAGAAGATTACTGTCTGCGAGTTTGCTTCTCATAGCTATGTTTAGATTCATTAAAAATTGCATATATTTACTCTTCTGTGATTGGGAAACTGAAACCGATTAAAAGTAAGTTACCAAACTTGGCTATTTGAGTTGAGTCACCCTTAACTTCCATCCCAGTAGCAGTTTCCAGAGGATGAATCTAGATGAGCTATGTAATTATACACTTCAGTCTCAATCCCAAACTCATAATGACCAAAGTGCAAGCCGAATTTAACAGCGTAACTTAGATATTTGTTTCTAACGGTTCCTTTATAGTGGTTACTACCATCTTCAAATTCGGCGGAAGCTGAATCCATCATATTCATAAAGACACCAGGTTCTATAAAGAGTTTAGTAGCGTGGGCATTAAATGATATTAATAATAAGACTATTAGTCTCATAGAAACCTCAGTATTTGTTAAAGTTATTTTATGACTTAGAGAAAGAAGATGCAAATATTAAAAGTCTTCTTTAACTTCAAAATGGATTCTTTTATTCGTTTTTGGGTGATTAAACTCTATTCTTGCAGCATGTAAAAGTAATCTGTCTTTTTTTACTCCATAAAGAGTGTCGCCAATTATTGGAGTTCCAAGGCCCTTAGGGTGAGCCGCATGCATTCTTAGTTGATGGGTTCTACCAGTTATTGGATGGAATTTAATTAATGTTCCTATTGAGTCACTGGAGATTACTTTAAATTCAGTTTTGGCCTTCTTCCCATGATCATAACAAACTAATTGTCTTGGGCGATTATTTAAATCAACACGAAGAGGAAGTTCAATTATTCCTTCTTGTGAATCAATTTGTCCCTCAAGTTTTGCTATGTATTCTTTATTAATGGTTCTATCGATAAATTGCTTTTGCAGTATTTTGTGAGCCTCTGTATTTTTGGCCAAAATCATAATCCCTGAGGTTTCCTGATCGAGTCTGTGGACAATTAAATAATTTGATAGGCGAGTGGCCACAGAGTCTTTAATTGTCTTACCTGGAACTGAAAGTAGCCCTTCTGGTTTATTAATTATAATTATGTCATCGTCTTCAAAGATTGTTTCAATTTCTTTACCAATTCCTGTATTTGTTAACATAGGATTTTCTTCGACATCCATTCCTTTGAGCATATGTTCAAGAATAGGCATGCAGCGACTGCGGCAAGCGGGATAGAAATTCTTATGAATTCGTACTTGAGATTTATGAGGTGTTCCCCACCAAAACTCGGCCATGGCAATTGGTTTTAGATTATTTTTAAAAGCGTATTGTAATAGTTTGGGAGCGGCACAGTCTCCAGTTCCTGAAGGAGGTATTTTACCAAATATATCATTAAGTGATTTTATTTCACCATTAATATTTAACAATTGATATTGGGCCAACTGACGAAATTGAAGGTTTGATAAAATTTCTTTTCTTCTTTTAATCAAGCTATCTCGTTTTACTTGAAAAACACCAAAATCCATTTTAAGGGTACTAAGGGAGTTATTTAATTCTTCTATTAATACTTTTAGTTGATGTTTATAGTGATAGCTTTCCTTAATTAGTTCATCATTATCAAATCCAGCAAGTCTTTTTTCTTTTCGTGTTTTTTTAGCTTCTCGCATTTGCTCACGAAAAGATTCAATCTTTTCTGTTACTTGTTTTTGTTGAAGCTCTAGTTGTTGCTTAAGATTTATAAACTCCTGGTCAGCTTCGATACTC
>CAXGOD010000153.1:0-5750 GCA_964011245.1 uncultured Bacteriovoracaceae bacterium
CAGCGGCCATTACCGTCCATAATAATTGCAACATGCTTTATTGATTTACTCATTAAACTGTCATTAATTCTTTTTCTTTACCAAGAACAAGATCATCTACTTCTTTAACAAATTTATCTGTTACTTTCTGAACTTCGTCATTAAACTTCTTTTCTTCATCTTCAGTGATTGCTTTATCTTTTTGAGCTTTTTTTACTTTCTCATTTTGATCACGTCTTGCATTTCTAATTGCAATTTTAGCATCTTCACCAATCTTTTTAATTTCCTTAACAAGATCTTTTCTTGTCTCTTCCGTCAAAGCTGGAAATGATATACGAATAAAGTTTCCATCATTTCCTGGAGTAAGACCTAAGTTTGCATTGATAATTGCTTTTTCAATCTCACCGATAATAGACTTATCAAAAGGTTGAATTTGAAGAAGTCTTGCTTCAGGAGTTGAAATTTGTCCAACACCTTTAATTGGAGTTGGGCTTCCATAATAATCCACCATAACACCATCTAAGACACTTGCATTTGCTCTACCAGTTCTTACTTTTGTAAACTGACGTTGTAGAGATTTAATCGCTTTTTCGTTTAATTCATTTAAAGTTGATTTAATTTCATCAATCATACTCACCTCTATATTATTTTCTTTTTGTAACTAATGTTCCAACCGTTTCGCCTTGAACGACTCTTTGGATATTTCCAGACTCAAACATATTAAAGACTATGATATCCATATCATTATCCATACACAAACTAATTGCAGTTGAATCCATAACTTTGATTTCTTTATTTAATACATCAATATAGCTTAGCTCATCAAACTTAACAGCATCATCAAACTTCATAGGGTCTTTGTCATATATTCCATCAACCTTAGTCGCCTTCATAATAAGCTCTGCGTTAACTTCATTTGCTCTTAGAGCAGCTGTCGTATCCGTAGTAAAATATGGATTTCCGGTTCCTGCAGCAAATATAACAACTCTTTTCTTCTCAAGATGACGAACAGCACGTCTTCTTATGTATGGCTCAGCTACTTCTTGCATATCAATAGCTGACATTACTCTTGTATAAGTACCTTTTCTTTCAAGGTTGTCTTGAAGTGCTAGACAGTTAATTACTGTAGCCATCATTCCCATATAGTCTGAAGTTGACCTATCCATTCCAGTTGTAGCTCCAGATACACCCCTGTGAATATTTCCACCACCAACAACGATAGCGATCTCAGAGCCAACTTTATGTAGATCAACAATTTCTGCCGCAATTTTATCCAGCATCTTTCCGTCAATTCCAAATCCCTGGTCGCCAGCTAGTGCCTCGCCAGATAGTTTAATTAACACTCTTTTGTATTTCATTGATTTTCCTTAAATATAAAAAAAAAGGGACCTTATAGGTCCCTATTTTTATTTAAAAGCTAATTATGCTTGAGTCATTTTTGCAACTTCTTCTGCTAAGTTGTCTTCTTTCTTCTCGATACCTGCACCAAGATCAAGTTTGCTAAATCCAGTAATCTTTAATCCTGAACCAATAGTCTTTGCAGCAGCATCAACTAATTTTCCAACGTTAAGATCTGGGTCTTTAACGAATTTTTGCTCTAATAAACAAACTTCCGAAGCAAGTTTATTGAGTTTACCTTTAATGATATTTGGAATCATATTTTCAGGTTTACCTTGCTCTTTTAACTGAGCTTCATAAACTTCTGCTTCTCTTTTTTTGAAATCTTCATCAATTTCATCTGCTGATAAAAATTTAGGATCTGCAGCTGCTGTATGAAGACATAAATCATTTACTAAATTTGTAAAATCATCAGTTTTAGTCGCATCAGCATTTTCAGTAGCAACTTCTACTAAAACACCAATTTTTCCACCGTGAATATATGATCCAACTTTTCCGTCTCCAGAAATTGTTCTTTTAGCAAACCTTCTTACGTCAATCTTTTCACCAATTTTAAGAGTTAACTCTTGTACTTTTTCTTGGATAGTTAAGTCACCCATCTTCTCAGCTTTTAGAGCTTCAACATCAGATGCGTTACTAGTTAATAAGTGAGTAGATACTGCATTAACAAAGTTTTTAAAATCATCGTTTTTAGCAACAAAGTCAGTTTCGCAGTTAATTTCTACTAGAACACCAGTGTTACCTTCAACTGCTGAACCAATTAAACCTTCTGCTGCAATTCTACTTGCTTTTTTAGCAGCCGCTGCAAGACCTTTTGCTCTTAAAAAGTCTACTGCTGCTTCAATATCACCGTTGTTTTCTGTAAGAGCTTTCTTACAATCCATCATTCCGGCACCTGTTTTTTCTCTTAATGCTTTTACGTCTTTAGCTGTAAATGACATAGTTCATTCCTTATTATTTAGTTTTTAATAAAAAAGTTATTTATTCTTCCATCTTTAATTCAACGTCTTTCTCGTACTTTTCAAGAATTTCTTTTTCTAAAGAAGCATTCTTGATAGTTTCGCCGCTGTCTTTTTTAACGCCCTTGCTACCTTCAGCAACTGCATTTGAAAAATACTCAGCAAACATTGTAATTGATTTAATTGCATCGTCATTTCCTGGAACGATATAATCGATACCAGTTGGATCACAGTTAGTATCAGTGATAGCTACAACAGGAATGTTTAAGTTGTTTGCTTCTTTGATAGCAATTTTTTCATTGTTTGGATCGATAACAAAAATAGCTCCTGGAAGCTTTCTCATGTTTTTAATACCACCTAAGTTTCTTTCTAACTTGGCCATATCTTTTTCAATTTTTGATTGTTCTTTTTTCTTAAGTAACTTGAAATCACCAGTCTCTTTCATCTTTTCAACTTTTCTTAGTTTGTCGATTGATTGAGCGATAGTTTTATAGTTAGTAAGCATTCCACCTAACCATCTGTTAGTAACATGGAAAGCTCCACAAGAATCAGCGTTGTCTCTAACAACTTGAGACGCTTGTCTTTTTGTTCCTACGAAAAGTACAGACTTACCAGAAGATGCTGTCTTCTTGATAAACTCGTAAGCTTTTGCAGCCATTGGTACTGTTTGTTGTAAATCGATGATGTAGATTCCGTTTCTTTCACCATAAACGTATGGTTTCATTTTTGGATTCCACTTGTGAGTTTGGTGACCGAAATGTGCACCTGCTTCTAACATTACTTTTAAATCTAGTTCTTTTGCCATGAATGTCTCCTGGTTGGTTAAATCAAATCGCTTGCAAGCCACTAAGTGGACCATCCATATCAAGCGATTGGCGTTATAATTCTTCGTATGAAAAACTTGGGAAAAGTTAGCATACAAGCCAGATTACGGCAAGATGTCGGCAATATTAATTTAAGATGTTTTACTCTATTCGGCCTAAAACTTTTCTAGGTTTGGAGCCCTGCGCAGGCCCTACAATTCCGTTTCTTTCTAGCTCATCGATTATATTGGCTGCTCTATTATACCCAACCCTCAATGCTCTCTGCAGCATAGAAGCTGAAGCTGAACCTTTTTGCATAACGAGTTGCACAGCTTCATCATAAACAGGATCATCAGTTGTACCAGACTTAAAACTTACTTTTACATCAGATGGTTCTTGCTCAAACTCATCACCACCATTTTCAAGAAAATCTACAGCTTGCTGATTAAACTCTTGTGGAACTGTTGAAAGCTTCTCAATTAGGCCCTCAATCTCTTCTTCTTCAATAAATGAAGAGTGCATTCTCACAAGCTCAGTTCCGTGTTTATAAAGCATATCCCCACGTTTAAGAAGCTTCTCTGCCCCATTTTTGTCTAAAATAGTTCTGGAATCATGGCCACTTGTTACAGTAAATGCAACTCGAGTTGGAAAGTTCGCTTTAATCACGCCTGTGATTACATCTGTTGACGGACGCTGAGTCGCAACAACCATATGAATTCCAGCTGCTCTTGCCTTTGCAGCCAATCTATTTACGTTTGTTTCGATCTCTTTCCCGACTTTCGTCAGGATCAAATCTGCAAATTCATCAATAACACAAACTAAATATGGAAGCTCATACCCTTCATCGGTTGAGTCTTCGTAGTATTGGTTAATTTTATAAAGAAGCTTATCATCACAGTTTTTAACTTTTCTATTAAAACCATCAATATTTTTAACTCCCATATCCTTTAAAATTGAATACCTTCTATCCATTTCCTGAGTTAACCATAGAAGTGAAACAGCCGCTGTTTTTGCATCTGTTATAACTGGTAACATTAAATGAGGTAGTGTTTCATACATTGCAAGTTCTAATTGTTTCGGATCAATTAGTACCAATCTCAGTTCACTTGGACTCATTTTAGTTAATAAAGAAACTAGAAGGGAATTTATAAATACTGACTTACCAGCCCCAGTAGCACCAGCAACTAACATATGTGGCATTCCTGCAAGATCTACAACTTGCACATCACCAAAAGCATCTTTTCCCATGGCCACAGGTAATCTATGATTTGTTTTTTCAAATTCTTTAGACCTTAAAACTTCATCTAAGAAAATGAATTCTCTTGGATTTCTTGGAACCTCTATACCTATTGTTGATCGTCCTCTCATCGGATAAACCATTCTTACAGGAACTCCACTCAGAGCAAGTCCAATATCATCTGTTAAATTTAAAACTTTTGAAAGCTTTACACCTTCTCCTAATTCTAACTCAAAAGTATCTACAACAGGACCTTTTAGAACATTTACAATTTTTGATTCAATCTTAAATTCACCCAACTTCTGCTCAATTGCATATTCAATTGATTTAAAATAATCGTTATCCGGACTTTTAGGATTTGTTAAATGTGGGCTTGATTTAATACAATCGATTAAGTCCTTACTCTTAAAAAAGTTATTGGAAAGGGATTTACGTTTTTTCTTAGTAATTGCAGGAGTTGTTAAATCTACACCCTGTATATCATCTAAGCTTACTTCTTCTGTTTTTACTTCTTTGGCTTCAACAATTTCTTCTGTATTCTCTTTAATAATTCTTGGAGTTATTACAGCTTCTTTTGGCTCTTGCGCTTTTGCAGGTTTAACTTGCTCTTTTAATTTTGTAGTTCCATCTTTAACGAAGCTTATGGCCTTTTGATGAATATTTACTTTTTTAATATCAATCTTATTATTAGTAATTGCATCTGCTGATTTTTTGGATACATGCCCAATCATCTTCCATGACTTAAGTCCTAACTTTTCCATTGAATGTTGCGCAGCCTTCATTGTCGAGAAGAAAGAGCCTCTTAAAGTTAGGGCAAATACAAGAAAACCAAAGAATATTGTCGTAAAGAAAACTGTATAAGTAGAAAATACTTCTGAACTTATATGTAATAACCCCTTACCAATTAATTGGGGTGCAGCTAAAAAGAAAACACCATAAAAGAAAATACCAACTACTGCGGGAACTAATAGGTCTGCATCACTGTGACGTTTAGAGATAACAAATGCATAGAAAAAGGCATAAGCAAAAAATGGAATAACAATCCACGGCCCTAGGTAATAAGAAATATAAGAAACAAATGAATAAAAATAATAACTTATTGTATTTATGCTTTGATGGTCACTACTAATTACAAAATAGTTATCGGGCAATGTACTTCCAAAGTAATAAAAGAAAATATTTATTACTGCTAAGAAGAATAGGAATACTAATTGATACTTATGGATTTTATTTGTCATTGTAATAGTTTAATGAAGTGCAAAAGATATGGCAAAAAATGATCAAAACTAAAGTAAGTAACTCAACTTTAGGACCATTATAAAAAAAGGCAAAAAAAAAGCCCTGATAAATCAGGGCTTTTATATAAAATAATGG
>CAXGOD010000154.1:0-5747 GCA_964011245.1 uncultured Bacteriovoracaceae bacterium
AGGAGATGTTTCAAGAGAGAATGATTTTGGAATTCCAGAAGATATGATGACTCCGGAGTTAAGCCTTGCTTTAAATAGTTTAGTTGAGATTAAGTCATATACTTGTCAGTTAAACCCAATAACAACTAATAAAGTTCAACTTGATGGTATCTTAAAGGGTGCTCTTAAAGTTGTTACTGCTGCAACTTTACCCGTTGTAGGTTTAGTTAGTGTGGGGGCAACAGTCGCTATTTCTCCAATCACAACAGGGATCTCTTTATTCTGTGAAGGATGCCGTAAACCTGGTCGAACGCCACCAATTCTGAAATGGGGTAATTTATTTCATTTAAACATGAAGAAAAGTGGAAGAAGAAGTGCAAAAAAACATACAAAACGTTTTATAAAAAACTATATCAACTGGGGTGGCGCTTTAAAGGTAAGTTCAAGTAGAAGTATTACAAAGCATGACCTTAATAAATACGCAAAAAAGATTGGAAAGAAACCATATGGTGATTTGTCGCCAGAAGAACAAAGCGATTTACTTGATAAGGTCTTAACTGAGATTGATGAAGCTGAAAAAAAGCAATGTTATAATGGTGGACGAAATGAACTACTTGATAAGTCAGATGGTACTAATAAGAATAAAGGCAATAACTCTAGTACGGTTACAAAAGAATAAAAGGAAAGCCCCTTTCGGGGCTTTTCTTATTGAACTACTTTAATTAATTCTACTTTAAAATTAAGTACTGAGTTTGGACCAATCTGTCCACCAGCACCACGTTCACCATAAGCGAGATCAGAAGGAATCGTTAACTCCCAAACATCTCCCTCTTTCATTAATTGAAGAGCTTCAGTCCAACCAGCGATTACACCGTTAACAGGAAATGATGTTGTTTGTCCTCTTTGGTAACTTGAATCAAATACAGTTCCATCAATTAGAGTTCCTTCGTAATGAACTTCAACTGTCTGCTCAGCTGTTGGAGTCGCCCCCTCACCTGCTTTTATAGATTTATATTGAAGACCTGATGCTGTAACTTCAACGCCTTCTTTAGCTTTGTTTGCTTCTAAAAATGCAGCTCCAGCTTCAACGTTTGCAGCACCAGCCTCAGCGGCCATTTTTTGAGCTTTAGCGGCCATCTCAACTTGAAATGCATTCATGATCTCAGCAGTATCCTGTTCATTGATTTCACTTTCAGTTCCTGCAAGAGCAGTCTCAAAACCTTTTGTAAAAGCAGAAACAGTTGCTTCAATTCCTTGATTTTTAAAATCACCACCGATTTGACGCCCGATGATATAACTTACTTTATCCATATGAGTTTCCATGGATTCTCCTTTAGTTAAATAATTAAAGGGCAACAATAAAGGATTCAATGATAAATGGCAAAAAAAAGGGAGTGCTGACAACACTCCCTAAACACGAAAACTCTACAGAAAAGAAGGTTAGAAGACTCCACCCTCTTTTTTATAAATTAACCTCTTCTATTTCTTCTATTTCCATTACCTCTAGAACCATTGTTTCTTGAACCATTTCCACGATTTGGTCTACTTGGTCTAGCAGTTGAACCACTTCCACCGTTATTAGGACGGTTTGGGCGAGTAGTTGGTCTATTTGGACGATTTGGTCTATTAACTCCACCACCATTGTTCGGTCTATTTGGGCGAGTCGTTGGTCTGTTTCCACCATTGTTTGGTCTGTTGGGACGGTTTGGTCTGTTAACTCCACCACCATTATTCGGTCTATTCGGACGATTCGGTCTGTTAACTCCACCACCGTTATTCGGTCTATTCGGACGATTCGGTCTGTTAACTCCACCACCGTTGTTCGGTCTATTCGGACGATTCGGTCTGTTAACGCCAGGTCTATTTGGTCTGTGAGTTGGACGGTGAGGTCTAACAACAACAGGTCTTGTTCTATGTGGTCTTACAACTGGACGGTGAGGTCTGTTATGAGTTGGTCTATAAGAGACACATCTTCCAGCTCTTGGAGAATATCTTCCCGCTCCTCTACAAGTTCTACCAGAGTATACACTTCTTCTAATACATCTAGCTCTACCATAGTCATAATTGTATCCGTAGCGACAGCTTGAATAAACTGAACGACTTCTACAACCTCTGTAACTTGGATCCCAGTAATTTCCATTACGACAAACTCTTCTTGTAGTTCTACAAGTATAACCATCATAATAATTTCCAGCTCTACAGTAAGCATAGTTTCTTACACATCTTCCATAGTAAGAAGAATAATGAGAACCTCTTGAACATTGTCTATAACCTACGTAAATACAACTTTGGTATCTATAAGAATATCTGTATCCAATTGAACATGTATAAGGCTGACGTACACATCTTCCAGCGTAAGCGTCGTACTCATAGTTGTATGGACATCTTTGGTAAGAGTTTCTTACACATCTATAAAGAAAATGATCATAGTAAGAACCTGGCCCACATCTTACGTGAGTTGGTCTTGTATAGTTAACACATGAGTTTCTTTCTGCATCGTAAAAAGTTCCAGCTGGACATAAGTCACCATCGTTCTGAACACAGTAACCTAAAGTTTCGTCATAGTAATATCCAGTATCACATTGGTATCTATCAACGATGTCTGGCTTAACTTCAATTTGAAATTGTTTGTAAACATAAAATTCTTGTCCACTTTGATTATCTTGAGCAAGAACTAAAAATGTAAATACTCCATCGAAAGAAGTTCTTCCAGATACAGTGACCTGTCCTCTACCTTCATTATAGTTTAGTCCTTCTGGTAAATTACCTTGAACAAACGTTGGAGTAATATGTGAATGGCCAGACTCTAAGTTAATATTTAAAGTTTCTTGATTGTTTTTTCTAATTGATAAATGAGATTGAGTCTCAAACTTTGGATGATTTAAAGAATCATTATCTTCAGCATGTAAACAAACTCTTTCAGTTGCTTGTTTACTAGAGTTTTGATTCTTAACAGTCATTACAAAACAAAACTTCCCTACAAACTCTGGAAGACCAGAAAGAATAACAGAGTTGTTGTCTAGTGGATAAAGATCCATTCCAACTGGTTTTGTTTCTTCAACAGAAAATGCAACTTGGTCAGTTGAGTTTACGTAAAATTCAACTTCAGAATATTCTCCATACTTTACAGCAAGATCTTCTTGGTTAAATTGAAGTTGATAATCCTGGAAACCTACATTGTCATTAACTCCTAGATCTTGTGCGATAGCAGTTGTTGAAATGAATGTTAACAGGGCAAGACTCAAAATTGACGCACAGAGACGCCTAAATGAAATAGTACTCACGTCCTTCCCTCCTCGAAATTAAACACAGTGTGTTAAGACATAAACATAATTTAGCAAATTTTATGCTGCAAAAAATAGGCCAGTGATTTGGTTGGTTTTTGGGGACAGAATGATTCTAAAAAGAGTTTTTCGGAGACAATACGCACCTTGCACCGAATCAAAAGTGGTATCATAGTGCAAAAAAAATGCCTCGCAAAATTTGCGTGGCACAATTTATTTTTTAAATTTAAAATTTAATTTATAATGAATAGTAGAATTTTACTTGTGTTCCAAGACCTAATCTTGTCCAATCCATATCATCTGATTTATGAGTAACTCTTTCAAGATAACCTGTTGCATCAATTCCCATATCATCTCTAAATTCATAGCGCCCTGTCATATAACCTTTCCAACCAGAACTCTCTACTTTTGTAGGTCCATCACAACTACCAGTACTTGGATCACAATCATCTTCACTGAATTCATCATCTCCAAACAAGTATAAGTTTGCCCCAACGTACAAACCAAGCGATTTCCAGTTCCATAAGAAATACTTAGCACCAATATTCAGATAATCTAATTTTTCACTTCCAACAGCAACAACGCTGCTTCCACCTGAGCCACCACCATCTGGATAGGCGAAGAAAAATGCTTGTTCAATAAACTCAAAACTAAACTCTAAACTTTGACTCCATTTGTAGTAAACTCCCAGAGTGATTTTTTCATCATCTCCCTCTTCATTTCTTACAGCAACATCAGTGTCATCAATTTCATATTGAGTAAAACCAATCCCAACCATAGTTGACCATCTATCATTCCATACTTGTTTCCAATTTAAATCGATCAGATTGGCTTGCTTAGTGTAGAAATCAGCTTCTGAATTACTTTGATTATTTGTAGCAGTCATTGTTTCAGAATAAGGCTGCATAGATGCTGATAGATGATGATAGTCAACTTTGTACCATGGCCTAGCATCTTTCTTTTCTTGAGCAGTCATAGTATTTACAACAACCTGATCTTTAACCTCTTGATTAACTGATTCAAGTTTTTTCATTGTTTTAGCCAATGCTTTTTTATCAGCAGAGGCCAGTGTTGCCATCTCTTCTTTATCAACAATAAAACCTTTTTTAGCATCTAGCTTTACACCCTTTGGAGGAATATAGGCCCCTGTATTTTTATCTACTTTACCAATATCCTTAGCAACATAAACACCTGTCTTATTATCTTTTTTAGATCCCTTTGGCGGTGGAACATAAATTCCAGTTTTAAAGTCAACGAATCCTCCAGCTTTTTGTCCGACAGCTCCTGCTGTATCAGCTGAAATCTTGGCCGCTTGTTCAATCTCCTTATCGGTAAAGACATCTTTTGCTTTTTTCACGGAATCCATACTCTTTGCTAGAGCATCATATTGCTGTGGAGCAATTTTTGTAGGCGCAGTTGCTGTTGTCTCTTTAGAAGCTTCAGAAACTCCTGAGAATCTTCCAGCTGGAACTTCAACAGCATCCTTTGATGTCTCCAAGACTTTGTCTAAAGCGTCTAGCTCAGCATCAGAATCAACTGCAACACGAGCTGTTTTTTCGAGAACTTTTTTTGTAACTTTTTTAGTAACTTCTTTTCCTGATTCATCAACAACTGTTTCTTCTACTACTTTCTCAACAACTTTTGGTGCTTCAACTTTTCTCTTTACCATGGCAACTTTTCCTTCAACTGTAACCAGTGAAGTGTTTCCGTTTGAAGGATTGAACCCTGCTTGAAATTTTGTTCCCCTAACACCCATGACAGCTGATCTTGTTTTAATTAACATTTTATTTGCTGTTGGTTTGTTTGATTTCTTATTAACCTCAGCTTTAATTGCTCCAGTTAATAGATTAATCATATTTGGTTTTTTCTGTGGCATCTTTGAAACGATCACCTTACTTTTAGGACCTAAGTTCATCGTAGACTTGTCTGCAAACTTTAATCTTACAATACTTTTTTCGGCAGTTAAAATGGAGGTCTCTTCTGGAAATGATTGTCCTTTTTTTACTTTTATCGCTGTCTTTGCACCAGGCTTTAAAGCTGTAACCTTACCTTTGACCATAATAACTTTTGCAGTTTGAGCAGCAAAAGCTGAGGTTGCAAGAGTAACTGTGATTAGTAGAATAAAGTTCTTCATAAAAGTAGTCCTTACTTATCTTTTTTTTCAGTTATAAGTGATACATTTTCTAGTTTATGTTTCTGTAAGACATCTAAAACGCTTACTAGTCTTAGGTATTTAACATCTCCATCAACTCGAAGGTTAATAAGAGTCTTGGTGTCCGTCCCTTGAAGTTTTGAAGATAAATCTTCAACAGAGATTTTTTTGCCTTCGTAAGCAATTTTCTCTCCACTAACCTCAATCGTTAAATACTCTTTTATTTTTTGTTCACCCTTACCTTGATCTGACTTTGGTAAAGTCAATAAAAGGGCCATGTCGGTCAGCAATTATCAGTATCAGTTTTTTCTGACTCGATGAAAAGAATTATA
>CAXGOD010000155.1:0-5739 GCA_964011245.1 uncultured Bacteriovoracaceae bacterium
CTTACGATAGTTGCTACTAGGATGCTCATAAACATCATTAGTTGCAGTCCCATAAACCACCAAGACTTGTAAACTAGGCGACCAGCATAGTCGGCGCCATGATAACTTTCTTGGAAAGTACCGTATACCATGGCGATAGTAAAAAGACTTATGATCATTACGGCAAACTTCATTGAACCGAATATTCGTTCAAAAGAAATATAGGTCTTTTGGAATTTTTGGGTAAAATTCAGGATATAGCTTTTTTTGTTTGTGTCTTGTTTAGTCATATGAAACGCTTAATTTTTAGTTGCTTAGGTTTCCCATAAAGCTTTAAAAAAGGCAAATAATTGGCCTATATAAAGCTTATAATTGTTATTCGTAATTTAGATAAACACTTATAGGAAACTCATTAATTATTTTAATACTTCCAAAAGCCTCATTGCTTAAAGTATGGGAAGATAGAACTTTGAAATGCGTATATTCCTCCTCGGACTTGTATTTAATATCCCCAAAAATTTTTACTTTTTGTTCTTTTAGGGAAAGTACACTGAAGTTTCCAGTGTGAGGGAAATTCCATTCGCCTTTTGGTAGAATGATCACCGATCTTGTCATATTAGAGTAAAGGTTAAACTGTGTTTTATAAGTTTTTGTATGGTTTAGAATGTCTCCGATAACACATAGTTGATGGTCAAGACGGCCTCCTAGAAGACCATAACAATTAACAATTTCAGTTTGATTAGGGATATGCCGCAGGCCATAACAGAGGTCAGAAAAATCTTTTTCGGAGGGAATAACTTGATCTAGTTCATAATTACTAGAGTCTTGATCTCCTAATGATAATGAATTATCAAGTTGAACCTGATGATTAAGGCCACCATCAATAACAATTGTGAACAAACTTCTATCAATTATGTTTTTGTTCAGTTCCATTGGTCCTAAAATATTTACTATCTTTTTCATAGGGAAAACCTTTTTATCAGCTTTAAAAATAAAATTTGATTTCATTGCTCAAATACATTAGAATTTTATTTACAATAAGGGTAGAGGTACATGTCAGAGATAGTAAATTTAGTATTTACCGAAAGAAAATCAAGCGAAGAGATAAATAATATCTATAACTTTAATGTTAGAGCGTTTGCTGATTCACAAGCTTTTGACTGGTCTGAGCAGAATATTAAAAATGAAATTAAAGATGGTTGGCAACTATACTCTGTAGAATGTGATGGAGATATTGTGGCTGCTGTCTTTATGAAAGAAGATGATAAACAACTTCTTACTAAAAATACTCCTATAAAAATGGATTACCAAGGCAATGGATTTTCTCATATGATTAAAGACTTTTATGAGGAGTATGCAGCAAATAATAAAATTGAAACAATTATTAATTTTTGCCCTACAGATAGTTTCAGAATGATTGCATTAAATGAAAGACATGATTATGTTAAAACTGGTAACGTTTTAGCAGATGATATAGTGGAGTGGAAAAAAAACTTAAACAAGTAACAATAAAGCCGTTATACAATACTTTTAATGGAGGACACAATGGCAAAGAAAAAAGCGACTAAAAAAGTAGCAAAGAAAAAAGTAGCGAAGAAAGCAACTAAGAAAAAAGTAGCAAAGAAAAAAGTAGCGAAGAAAGCAACTAAGAAAAAAGTAGCAAAGAAAAAAGTAGCAAAGAAAAAAGTAGCTAAGAAAGCGACGAAGAAAAAAGTAGCGAAGAAAGCAACTAAGAAAAAGGTAGCAAAGAAAAAAGTAGCTAAGAAAGCAACAAAGAAAAAAGTAGCTAAGAAAGCGACGAAGAAAAAAGTAGCTAAGAAAAAAGTAGTTGCGAAAGCAACTAAGAAAAAAGTAGCTAAGAAAGCAACGAAGAAAAAAGCAACTAAAAGAAAACCAAATCCAGCTTTTATGAAAGCTTTAACTCCTTCTAAAGAGTTAGCTGAGATAGTTGGAGCTAAACCACTTCCAAGAACTGAAGTCGTTAAGAAATTATGGGTTTACATTAAGAAGCATGACCTTCAAAATCCTAAGAACAGAAGAAACATCCTTGCAGACGCAAAGCTTAAGCCAGTTTTTGGTGGAAAGAAAGAAGTTTCAATGTTTGAAATGACTAAGTTAGTTTCTAAGCACTTAAAGTAAGCAATCTAATAAAGTTGCCAGTGGCAACTTTAAGAATGCGTTAGCAAAGAAAATTATTAATGGCCTCCACTTATGTGGGGGCTTTTTTTATATAAAAATTTAGAATCTAGAATGTTGTAAGTTTTGTATATTGGTATACCTTAGCTTTAGGTAGCAAGTTAAGGCTTTTGCTTAATTTGAAAAGATCGTGGCAATGAGTAGCTGGGTTACCACCATAAGTATTTTTCTCTCCACTGAAGTGCTGTATACAAGTTGTTGCGTAGAAATCAATATACTCAGGGAAATACCTAGAAAGTGCACGAGAGATATGTTTTTGTTGTTTAGTTGCACCTATAAAAGTATTACCTGGTAGGGGAATATAGGTTTTAAGTTTAGCAAATATTTTTTCTCTTAACTTGTAGTTCTTTGAAAGCTTTTGCATCCTATCCCAGTACTCAAGTGTTTCTTCTGGTGTAAGATTTATACCTGAAAGCATTTGTAAAACAGTATAAAGATATGTGTCATTTGAGCTTAATCTTACAGTTCCTTTTAAGGCATGAAATACTTTTTTTCTTGAATAGGCATCAGTATGTTGAAAAAGGGTGGTAATAAAACCCTTCTTAATGACTTTCCAACAATCAGGATGTAGATGATGAAGTACTGAAAATTTTGTATTATTATAAGTTTGTTGTAAAATCTTCTGCTCTATTGTTTCTTTAAGTGGACTTTGGGCACAGTAAAACTCTGAGATAGGACTTTTAATCAGTGTTGCTATAAAAGGCCATAGTTTTAACTGGTAATTAATTTGGAAGTCATTTTCAGCAGTTTCAGTCTTTATTCTATTCGATACAGCCTTTATTAAAGTATAACCAAACTCTGTATGAGTATTGTATTTTTTAAAGAAGTCATAGGCCTTATTATAACAAGTTTGATACTCTGAGCTATTAAAGCAATATTTATAATATTGAATTAAAGTAATATCTCTATTCTTGATGAAAAATTCATCATTTTTCAAAGTGGCCCATTTGGATATTTCTAAGATGGATTTATAGTTTTTAGGAGAAATATTACCATTTGATAGCTTTAGAGTGTTTAGAAACTCCATGGCCATAGATTGAACCATCTGTTTCCATGCTTTATTTCTCTTGCTAGGAAGAACATCTTTGGCATGTTGAAAAAACTCTCTATAAGATTTTTCACTCTCTAGTACCTCGAGGTCTCGCACCTGATAACGGGGACTAGTCTGACTAGGACTATATGCGTTAGTCCACGAAGAATTAAGGAGCATCATTACAAAAAGAATTGAAGTATATTTCATAATGAAATTTTATCCACTGCATGCTTAACCGTCAAATTTTCTCCTTTTCGATTGAAGATTGTTAAGCTAAATTTTGTTTTTACAAAGGAAATTAGATGAATGCTGTTGGTTTTTACCAAATCAAAAGTAAAAAAGTGGAAGTTAGTTCTGAACACTGGAATATTAATTTTTATATTGGTTACGAAAACTGTCTTTTTAAACCTGATCTTTCAGAAAAAATTCAAAATACCATTAGTTATATTGTAGCTAAAAAATATGATTTGCCTTTTAGGTTCAATATCGAAGTAGGTACATTACAGTTTCTATGTGGTTTTGTACCGAAAAATAAAACAGTTTATATTGCCAGTAAGCAACTGTCTCACGAGTTAACATTAACTAAGAACCTACTTAATAATGCTTTTTTGAATTCATTACATATACATGCTCAAAAGATTGCAACAATTCCATTGAATAATACTCCTCCAAATATTTCATTTATAACCTTTGATAATAATCTAACTGATTTTCGAGACGAAATTTTTAATGAGGTACATGAAGAAACTAAAAAAATCGCTAGCGATTTGGTAGTCAAGGTTGGAGTCTATAAACAAACATGGTTTGAGAAACTATCAGACTTTGGTCTGGATCTAACTGCTAACTATATGTTGGTTAGAATTCATCTTTTAAAGTTTCTCGCAATTCTTCCTTCGCTGGATCATGATGTGGCCGGTCGAGAAGTAAAGAGGTCACTATTAGAAGCAATAACACGTTTAATTAATGATTCAAAAACAGCATCTAAAAAGCAATTAAAAGGACAACAAAGAGGTCTTCCTAGTCAATATATATTTATTTTACAAATACTTATTTGGCCTGGGAAGATTATGCCAGCAGGATTTTTAGCCTTTATCATTAGAAAGTCTGTGGGATTAATGGCCAGGCGTTTTATTGCTGGTGAAAATATCAATTCCTGTGAAAAATCCTTAAAGGGATTAATTGATACAGGTAGGGATGCAACTCTAGATCAGTTAGGAGAGCTTGTTGTTTCCAATAAAGAAGCGCAAGTCTATGAAGATAAAGTAATAGAAATCATAGAAGGGCTTTCACAGCATATTATTCCAGGTACTCGAAATAAAGCTGGAATAAATCAAGCACATGTATCCATTAAAGTTTCAGCATTAAGTAACGATTTTAGACCATATGCCTTTTATGAAACATATGAAAAAGTAGCTCCACGCCTAGAAAGAATTCTTTTAAAGGCTAAGGAAAAACAAGTTTTTATAAATATAGATGCGGAACATTACCATTATAGAGATGTCGTACTGAAGATTTATCAAAAAGTTTTAATCGATAATAAAAATCTTCATGATTATAAAGACACAGGAATAGTTGTACAGGCTTATTTGAGAGATGGGTTTAAACACTTTTATGATGTCTTAGATTTAGCAAAAAAACGTAATCACATAATGCCCATTAGGCTAGTAAAAGGTGCTTATTGGGATGTTGAGACTGTTGAAGCAACAGCCCATAATTTTGATGCTCCTGAATTTTTGAATAAAGAAGAAACAGACATCCATTTTAGGCAAATTATAAAATTAGCTTTAGAAAATGGTGAATCAATTCAACTTGCTCTGGCCTCACATAATATCTTAGATCATAGTTTCGCTGAAGCATTAAGAGCTAAGCATTACCCAAATTCTCCAATAATAGAGCACCAGTGCTTACATATGACTTATGAGGCTTTAAGTTCAGGTCTCTCTTTGATGGGGTGGACTACAAGAAATTATATACCTGTTGGGAACTTGCTCGTTGGAATGGCCTATTTAGTAAGAAGGATAATGGAAAACTCTTCTCAAGTTGGAATACTTACTATTATGCGCTCACATAAAAAGGCCATGGAGTTTAAGTCACCAAAAGAATTGCTAGATGAAAAAATCTTACGCAATGAAATTGTATATGACGAAAGTATTTCTCATTTTACAAGAGAATTCAAAAATATTTACCCAATAAGAACCTACTTAGATTCTCATTTTTTTGCAGTTAAGGAAAAATTTAATGAATTATATGCTAGTTTAACTGTTGGGAATCTTTTGTATGACTACGGTGATAATAAACTTATATCAAGTTCTGATCCAAGCTTAACACTGGCCAATATTAAAAATGATTCTATCAATAATGTTGAAGAGAAAATTAACAATCTTTTTGATGGCTTTATGCTTAATGATTGGAAGGATAATCACTCTTTAAGATACTCGAAACTGTTAATGTTAGCAGATAAATTACTTTTTAATAGGGAAGAGCTAACTGCCTTAATAATGCTAGAAGCAGGTAAAACATTAGATGAGGCC
>CAXGOD010000156.1:0-5677 GCA_964011245.1 uncultured Bacteriovoracaceae bacterium
GTTGCGAATTGGGATTATATAAAGCAGGCAGTGAAAGCTGTAAATATTCCCATTATTGGTAATGGAGACATATGGTCTCTTCAAGATATAGATCGATATTATGATTACACAGATGCCCACTCAATAATGATGGCAAGAGGTGCCCTAAAAACTCCCTGGATAGCTAAAATGTATAAAGAAGGCATTAAAGAAGAAAACTTGGAGTTTCGAGTTAAGAGTATAAAGGCGTACTTTAAGTTTTTCTTTGATGAGATTGATAAATCTCAACAACTCCATGCCCTTGGAAAAATAAGAAGGCTTAAGTCTGTAAGTCGAAATATCTTTGACCCACTTCCAAACTATGAATTAACAAAGAAGAAGTTTCTTCTCTCAAAAACTCACGAAGAAATGTTTGATGTCCTAGAGAACATATCTATTTAGCGATTGGTTAAATAATTGAAAAACAAGTATTTTCAGAATCGCTATAAATAAAGAATTCGCACTCGTACGCCAGCTGATATTCCAGAGTCTGAATCAATAATATGAGTAAAAATGCCAGTTTTCTATATTTTTCAATTTTTGCAATATATGAAAATTCTTCACTTCGAAGATCTGTAATATTTGACGATAAAAAGCTCAGAGGTAACTGTAAAGACACTAGAGACTTTTAATATTTAAAACTCCTCATCAAGAAGTATTACTATTCCTGTTAACAAAAAAAAGCCCTGCTAAAAAAGCAGGGCTAAAAAAAAATATCAATTTTGCTTAATACTATTCTTGTCTTTGGAAGATAGTGTTAACTGAATGACCATCCATTGTTCTAACGTGTAATAAAACTTTTTTTCTTGGTAGCTCAGCTGGAACTTCCCAGTCATAACTAAAAGGCATCATTTTCATTGGACAGAATTCTCTTACTTGCTTCATTTTTGGTAAAATTGAGTAAGCATCTTTTTTATTATTTACATGATCAATTTGATCTAAAACAAAACAATCACTTGGGTTGTACCCTTTTAAAGCAACTTCATTGTTTCCAACCTCTTTGTCGATGTATTGAACATAAGCGTAGTTATATTCATCAATTGCATTAGATGTAGATTCTGCCACTGCCATTTTTTCTTTTTGTTCCCATGGAGATTTACCGTTTACAGTGATCTCATAGTTACCTTTATCCATAACACCTAATTGAACTGTCTTAGTAAATGGAACAACCATTTCAGGACAGAATGGGTTAGATTCGTGATAGTAAAGAGAAGATACTTTAATATCTACTTTGTTACCATCTAACTCAACTTTAGCACTTGGTGCTTTATGACATAGGTTTGGTAAATAACCAGTTACTACAACTTCAACATTGTCATTACTATCAAATCCAGCAGGAATAAAAGCATGATCAACTGGTACCATTTTTACAATTGGTGTTCCTGCGTGAGCTAAACCACCAACTAGTGCTGTTACTACTAATAAACTCTTCATAATTATCATAAGTCCCTCCAAATTAAGACTAATCATTCTTATCGATCCTTCGATCCGTTTTCCTATTTTCTTTCAACTAGACAATAAAACGACTAAAAAGCTCTGACAAATATTTATAGCAGGGTTTATCATGTCTTTAATTTAAATAAAAGCTGATATAACTCAGTTTAAATTGTTTTTTATATGGTAGGTTTGCAAAATGAAGATCATATATGGACTAGCAATATTCTTAAGCGCTGCGCAGCATGGACTAACATGTGAGCATGGCTTTTTCCCCGACAACGACCTATTTATACCTGCAAATACTGAGAATACAATAGCTAAAAACGCAGAGTCAGGGATAATCACTGAAGTTGTTAAAGAGATTTATAATCCAATTTTTTCTAAAGATGGTAAAAAATTAATCATCAATTTTAAGTGGGATAACCCAGCGGTTAATGCTTATGCAACCCGTGATGATAACAATAATCCTGTTGTAAATATTACAGGGGGAATGCTTGGTCATGACCTTTTATCTCAAGATGGCCTTGCCTTAATCCTTTGTCATGAGATTGGACACTTTTTAGGTGGAGAGCCTAAAAAATTAAGAGGTCGCTCTACTAAAAAGAGTTGGTCTTCTGCTGAAGGACAAGCAGATTACTTTGCAACTGCTCATTGCATAAAGAAGGTTTTTAAAGAACTTCCAGCAATTGTTCACACAGAAAAATCAATGACTAAAAATGATAGTAAATCTGAACAAGCGACTAGACTTCAACAAGAAGCAACTAGAATTTGTAAAGATCCTGTTTGTAAGAGAGTTGCAATGGCCAGTCATAATGTTGCAAAGGTTTATGCTTCAATTGATTGGTTCTCTGGCGATCTTAGTCTTGTACAAAAAGATGACTACACTGTTTATCAAACAATATATAATCACCCTACCCCTCAATGCCGTTTAGATACAATGGTTGCAGCACTTCAATGTCCTGACTCTGATTCAATCATATTTAATAAAAGTGGTGATGAATTAGCCGGTGCATGTAAAGCTCCAGAGTATAGAAGGCCACGTTGTTGGTTCTACCCTTCTACTTCTTTTTAAGATATTTTAAATAGTTTCTAATAAAGAAAGACTTTCTAAAGTTCTCTAAGTTTTGTGAATTTAAGACATATGAGCTTTCGTACATTAGCATTACCCACGGTAACTCATCTTCAACCAGCGACTCAATTTCATACATGATCTTAAATCGCTCTTCCTTATTTAAAGTAACCGCAAGCTTATTATATAGCTTATCTACCTTCTTATTACGGTACTGGCTTTTATTAATCCCTGGAGCATTTTTAGATATCAAAAGTTGAAGAATATTTTCTGCATCTGGATAATCATAAATCCACTGATCCGTAAAAAACTGCATTTTACCAGCCCTTCCCTTTTTAATAAAATCAGAAAAAGACTGCACTTTAACTCTAACCTTCATACCAATTGCAGCTAACTGTTGTTTTATAAACTCTGCTTCATTGAAGTGTACTTGCTGCGTCCCACGAGTTGAATATGTTAAAACAAATTTATCTAGATCAATTTTAGATTTTTCTAAATAGCCACGTGCTTTCTCAAGATCATAACTATATTTCTTTTGATAACTAGGATTATACCCGGGGATACTTGGGTTAAATATTGAATTTGCTTTTAAACTCGTGTTATTTGTTAACAGCTCTATGTATTTGTCATAGTTAATTGCATGAGCGATAGCATAACGCAAATTTTTATTTTTTCCTATGATAGGGTCTTCCATATTAAAGCCTAACCACCTTGATGAAATCGTTGTAAAATACTTTACCTCAAATCCTTTTTTTCTCTTTAGTTTCTCAAACTTTTTAGATAAACCAGAAACTTCGGAAAGGTAACTTTTAGGAACACTCAAAACATCAAGTTCCCCTTCCATAAAAGCATTCCATCTCTTCTTCTCATCAGAGATCACTTTAAAATAAACTTTATCAATAAACGGAACTCTTTCTTTTGACGATGTTAAAAGGTTTTGTGTGTTTGCATATCTATCACCAGCACTGGGATAAAGTTCTTTTCTGTATTTTTTATTCTTAACAAAAACGTATTCTAGTTTGTTAAAGCTTTCTAAATAATAAGCCCCAGTTCCTACAATAATATTTGATAAGTCATTTTTGTATTTTACAACAATCTCTTCTGGCATTGGAGTAGTAAAGGTCATACTCAAAAAATACAATAGGTTTGGTTCAGGGTTTATAAGTGTTATTTTCAAAGTATAATCATCAATAGCTTCTATCCCTTCAATTGGAGTCTTGAGCATTTTAGAAAAATCATTGCCAACAACTTTTGAAAACTTATCAAAGCCTTTAATCTTTCCAGAAAAAAGCCACTTACCTACACTTTTTAATGGCAAGAAAGCTAACCTCTTAATTTGCGTAATAAAATCCTGGGCCTTTACAACTCTCTGTTCATTAAAAAATGGAGTTTTATCATGATAAAAAATTCCTTGCTTAATCTTTATAAGATAAGTTTTTCCATCATCGGTTATATGAGGCATACCATCAGCTAAAGACGGCACAACTTCATATGGACGTTTTAAGTAGTGATATTGATATAAAGTATCTAAGGACTGGCCAATAACAGATAAAGAGTCATCATCAAAAGCATTAACAGGATCTAGTGTCCTAACCGGATTATTTATAGAAATTTTTACTTCATTAACAATATTACCGCCAAGAATCTTATCCTTGTAAAACCAACCACAGATAATGGACAATGCAATAACCACTGCAAATATAATATTTTTATTCATATATAACCCTTTGAAATATTATATAAAAACGAAGACTTATTTGATATATGGCGAATTTTTCACATTGATATTAAAAGGTTTTCGATAAAGAATGAAGTATGTGCAGATTATTTGGATTTAGGTCTATCATTAACAGTCAAGTTCACTCAAGTTTAGTCAGTGCTGACAACACACTTCATGACTTGAGCCAAAAGCATCCTGATGGCTGGGGTGTCGCTTACTACATAGAGCAAACACCTCATCTAATTAAGTCAACTGACTGTGCCATGGAGGACCAACTCTTTCAAAAAGTTTCAGGAGTTGTAAGCTCCCATACAGTTATTGCACATATTAGAAAAGCAACTCAAGGCTCGCATACCATACTAAACTCTCATCCATTCCAATATGGTAAATGGATCTTTGCTCATAATGGAAATATTAAAAATTTTAAAGCTGTTAAAGACAAACTACTGAGTCTAGTGGATCATGACTTTAAAAGATTCATCCTTGGCACAACAGATAGTGAAATTATCTTTTTTATTATTTTATCTCATTTAAAAAAAGGACATACCCTTGCAGATGCTGAGGTCACATCAGAGTTACTAACCAAAGTAATAAAAGAATCTGTTAATGAAATCATGAATGTCATAGGGGATTTAAATCATAATAATACTCCAGTTGATACAGAGAACTATTTAAGTTTTATTATGTCTTCTGGTCCAGTAATGGTTGCTTTTAATGGTGGGCAAGACCTATTTGCTTGTACTTATAAGAATGAATGTCCTGAAAAAGAAACCTGTGGAAGTTATGCTCCCTATTGTGAAGCTGCACCTGATGCAAGCAAAAAAGTTAATCATTTAATTTTTTCTAGTGAAGTCATCTCAGGTCCTAATGCATGGATACGAATGAACCCAGGAGAGATAATTGGTGTTGATAAAGATATGAAATACTTTAAAGATTCAATGGATATAACTTTTGTAAAAACCTAAGCTGCTTTCTTCCAGAAGTCTTCGTCCAGCCCATACTTTTCTTCAAACATGATCGCTTTAAACTCTTGAAAAACATGATAGTTATAACTTTCCATCTCACCCATTAAGCCCATCTTTTCATCATAGCTCTGCTTAAAACACATCTCTACAAAGTTGAGTTGAAAATCATCCAAGGCTTCAAAAAATTCTACGCTTAACTGTGTTGTCTTTAACAGGTCTCTTAATCCACGAGCAAAATAATTCATCAATTCTCCATTGCAAAAGCTCTCACACTAGTACTTATCGACTATTTTTTGAAAAGCATTTAGAAAAAATTGATCTCTTTAAATAAGAGGAAAAATGTTGTTTAATTAACCTTATAAAGACAGTAGGTATAATACATGAGTACTTGGCTTAACATTCTTATAGATATCGGGATCCTATCTCTCATAGGCTTGATGTATTACTTTTGGCAGAAAAAACGTATCA
>CAXGOD010000157.1:0-5660 GCA_964011245.1 uncultured Bacteriovoracaceae bacterium
AGTTCCTTGGAAGTGAGAAGTATAACGCTCAACTGTTGTTGGGCTAAAAACATCATGAAATCTTATTTCGGATTTAAATGAAGGGATTAGTTTTTTTATTAACTCAACAGATGATTCGTATACTTTTTCTTTTTGGGCCTTATATTCATCTTTTGCAAGGGCCTTCCATTTATCATAATTTGCCATATAGGTTACTCTAAAAGTTCCTTCGCCATCACGATTTTGAAGATCATAATTATCAGGACAACAAAATACAGCACTATTATCGTCATAAAGATCTTTAGCTTGTTGGTACTTATATGTATTAGCATTATTATAAAAAACAATTGTTGAATCAAATTGATCAAGTGCAATTTTCTTATCAGTAACAAAGATAGTTTCCATAAAACTCATCTTACCAACACGAGGTTTTTCAACTTCTATGTCAGTCATTGACATTGTCTCTGGAAAACCAGCGGAAGAGAAAATTCTTTGCGCCTTTAAAACACCATATTTTTTTGTTTCGACACCTATTGCTTTTCTATTTTCAACAACTATCTTTTCTACACCTGTATTAAACTTTAACTCCCCGCCAAGTGATTTAAACTTTTCTATTAAAGTATCAATTATAGTTCGAACGCCTTTTTCTGGTCTTGAAAAGCCTTCCATATAAATTGATTTAAACATGATCACGAACTGAGAAAAGTCCATGTCATTTTCCCATGCACTTCCATAGATCAACAGTGGACATATTAACATCTCAACCAATAATTCTTCTGATACGAATTTTTCGATAACACTGCGACTTGATTCATATTTATTTTGAAGGTTCACTTCATCAAAATTGATTATATGGTTAACAAGCTTCTCAAAGTTATCTTTTTGATTAGGAAATTTAGTATGTACTTCTAAACGTAATATCTCAAAATCATTTGTAAATTTTAAAACCATTTCGGGGAATTGAATTAATGAATGTGATTGTTGTTGAAGGTTAAAAGTATCGTAAGGAATTCTTAGTTGTTTTAAAAGTTTCGTGAGTGGTTTTCTTCTTTCGCCTTTCGTTGCAAAGTTAGTTAAAGCATGTAGACCTACGTCGAACTTTCTAACACCACTAAGTTCTTTGTTTCGTCTTTGATAATATGAATTTAATCCACCACCGATGACGTGTTTTTCTAAGATCGCGACCTTCTTATCAAACATCGCAAGGCGGATACCAGCTGCTAGGCCAGACATTCCTGCCCCGATTATAATCGCATCGTAATTGTCACTCATCTAGGATTATGAAAATTTTGGAGCAAGATACTCTACACAACTATTTAAAGTTGCAAGCCTTGGGTAGTCTTCAGACGGAACTTCAATTTTATGTCTTTTTCTAAGTTCCATTACGATATCTAAGAAGTCCATTGAGTCTAAGTCTAGTTGGTCTCGAAGATTACCGTCAGCGCTGATTCCTGTTACATCTTCATCAGGAGCAACATCAACAATAATATCTACTACAATGTTTTTTACTTCTTCATTAGTCATCTCTTACCTCTTTTCACAATTTATTTAATTATTTATTATAATTTTTTATGATTACACTTGAGTTAATCCCCAACATTCCAAATGAATTGTTAAGGATATAATTAACTTCTTCCACTTTTTTAGCTTCATTCATCACAAGATTATCAAGCTTGCACTCAGGATCTAAATTATCAATATTAATACCTGGGTGTACTATATTGTCCTCAAAGCTTGGAAGATTACCTGCAAGTTCTAAAGCACCAGCAGCTCCCATACAGTGACCAATATGGCCTTTAGAGAAGTTAACACTTGTAGATTTGCTACTTCCAAATACTTCACGAACGGCAGCAACTTCATTTATATCACCAGCTTTGGTACCTGTTGCATGCATATTTACAATATCAATATCTGTTACTTTTAAATTAGATCTATCTAGGGCCTTGTGCATACATTGCATTTGTCTTTCAGTATTTGGTAAAACAAAATCAGTAGCATCCGTATTTACAGCATATCCAATGATTTCACCATAAATCTTTGCCCCTCTTTCAAGAGCTGAAGATAACCTTTCAAGAGTATAAATACATCCTCCCTCAGAGATAACTATACCATTTCTATCAACATCAAGTGGTCTTGAAGCTTTTATTGGATCTTCGTGGCTAGCTAGTGCTCCTTGAGCATTAAAGGCAGCAAAGATACCAAATGTTTGTGCGCTTTCACTTACACCACCAACAATGGCCAAATCTACTTCACCAAGTGTTAGTTGTTGAACACCTTGGATAAGACCCATATTACCACCAGCACAAGCTGAACCAATAGTGTAGTGTGGACCAGTAATACCAAGATTTAAATTAACCTCACCTGCTGGTGAATTAGCAACAGTTCTTGGGTTGTGATGGTGTGACCAAAGTGTTGTATCTAAATTATTTTGGTGTAATTGAAAAATTTCTTCTTCAGTTTCAACATTTCCATGTTCAGTGATTCCTAAATAAACACCAACCATAGACTTATCTACAGAATCAAAATTAATACCTGAATCTACGATGGCCTCATTTGCGCAATAAATTGCAACTGAGCCAGCTCTGGTCCCACGACGTCTTGTTTTTTTCTTTTGATATTTAAATTCATCAAAACTACACATACCAGTAGGATGCTTTCCCATATAGCGAATTTCTTCTAGAGTTATTCCGGATTTACCTTCAATAAGATTCTCACGAAACTCTCGAAGATTATTTCCATTTGGCGCAGTAAGTCCAATCCCTGTGATAACTATTCTATTCTCGTTATTCATAATATTTCCAAAGTTAAAAAATCAGTTATATTTTTTATAATTTTTCATATGTTAAATCAATCAAAAAGCGTGATTAATCAGCATTTGACGAGGTTTTGACTCGTTGAGTTTAACGCAACTTTCTAACGAATTAAGAAAAATTAACATGATTTGCATTGCGACATTAGGGTAATATCAATTTAACTAATCAGGAGAACTAATATGGAAATGCTAATCGTAGTTAGTAAAGTTAAGAAATACATCAAAGAAACAGCAGGTATGAGCACGTCTGCGAACTTTTTCGCACCACTTAATGAGGATATTTACCAAAGTTTAGACCAGGCCATTAGTCATGTTGAGAAATCAGCTAGAAAAACAGTTATGGGTAAAGACTTTAATCTTTATCTCGACTCTCCCGAACTAAATGAGATCTTAGTGGTTGCAAGTAAAGTCAAAAAGCATATTAAAGAAAAAAGTGGCTTCAGTACATCTGGACAATGCATGGAACAGCTGACGGTTCGTGTGCAAAAAGTATGTAACAAAGCCATCGAAAATGCACAGAATGCAAAAAGAAAAACTGTAATGGATAAGGATTTTGAAGCCCCTACCACATTATCTGAATAACTTAGAACGTCTTTAGAAAGTACGCCATGGCAATTCCTAGATAGTTTCCTACGGCGTACCCAACTAAACCACTAGTAAGACCTGAGACGACTATTTCGCGGTTTTTTAAAACCTCTGCTACTGGTCCCACAAAAGGAGGCCCAAATATACCGGCCATACTTGTAATAATGGCGGTATCTCTATCAATTTTAAATAATTTACATAAAAGAACATGTAGAAAAATTGAGCCAAACATAACAAGCGCAAAAAAAGCCACGTAAATCCAACTACCATTAATCAACTCTTGAATATTGGCCATAGAACCAATCCCTGTACAGAAAACTAAAAGTAAATACTGACCTACTTCATAACTTCCTTTGAAAGCTCTAATTTTTTTATTAAAAGAAGCTACAATTCCTAAAGTTGTTATAACAAGAATAATAAAAGCTGCATGTTCTTGAGCATATACCAAATGACTTAAACCTAATGATACGCCTAAAATAACTCCACTCATTAGTATTAGAATGAGGGAGTTAAAGGCACGGTTGCTGTTACTAAGCCTATCCCAATTATTCATAACATTAATATCGACTTCTGAGTTTGTGCTCTTAAAAGGAGGAAGAAACCATGCCATAACACGGCAACCTACAGTGAGAATAAAAAGTAGATATCCTGCACCTAAAATAAGGTCAGCACCATTCATCAAAATAAATATTTCATCAGCCACACCAAGACTTAAACCTATAGCTGTCATATTAGGTGTCCCACCGGTGTAAACACCAACAAGCATCCCACCAATTTGCCAAAAATTTTCAAGACTATCTTTAAAGCCCATTGAAACAATGAAGCTCATAAAACAAACAGAAACACAGATCAACACAAACGAGATAACCGTTGTTTTTGCCAATCGGAACCATTTCAAAAAGTCAGTACCAAATAATAAAAGAGGTATCGCTAAAGGAACACTGGCCTCAGTTGCAAACTTGGCCACTTGTCCATCTGGTGTTATACCAGGAATATTAGCAAAAATGATCCCTATAATATAACTTGTTACAACTGGACTAAGAATAGAGATTACCTTAGTACGTTGACCCATAAGTATTAGTAATGGACCTACAACAGTAATGAAAATTTGAATTATTGTTATTGTCATTTAGGCCTTCTTAGCAATCTTATAAAGAACACTAGCAATGGCTGTAAAAGCAAACAATGAAAGCATTTCTTTAATAAATGGACTCATTCCAACAACTTTTAAATCCCAATTCAGATAAAGCGTAATTGCAACTAATACACCCATGATAGCTTCACCGGCAATAAATCCCGAACTTAATAAAACACCTTGATCCTTACTCTCATCACGGTTTGCATGTTTCCTATCAACAAAAAACCTGATTAAACCACCAATTAAAATAGGAACTGCCAAAGTAACAGGTAAGTAAATACCAACAGCTAAAGGCATTAAATGTAATCTAAAATTTTTATCAGTTAAAAATATTTTATCTACTGCGATTATAATTATACCTAATACAGCACCATAAATTACCATATTAACAGGTAGATCCCCCTGGCCAAAAAGCGCCTTCGTTATTGAGGCAAATAATGTTGCCTGAGGTGCTTTAAGTCCATCACCAATCCCATAAGCGTTATGCAACAAAGTTAATACAGGAGCAATAACAAATGCAGGAATGATAACTCCAATGATCTGAGCAAATTGTTGAAATTTTGGAGTGGCTCCAATTAAACTTCCTGTTTTTAAATCTTGTGAGCAGTCCCCTGCAGTACAAGCTGCACAACAAACAACAGCTGCTACACCTAATGTACAAAGAATAGCTGAATCACCTTTAAATCCTAAGACCAAAAATAAAGCTGCTGAAACTAAAAGTGCTGATATTGTCATTCCTGAAACAGGGTTATTACTTGAACCTACGAGTCCTACAATATAACTAGAAACAGCAACAAATAGAAATGAACAAACGATCATAAGACCAGTTGTAAACAATGAAATACCAAAGCTATCAATCATTGAATTATATAAACCAAGCATAATGGCAAAACAAACTAGAAGAATGATAACCATTCCCCATAAGTGCATATCTTGTTCGGTTCTTTCAATATTACCAGCTTTATTATCGTAAGCATCTTTAAGGCCTTTAACCCCTTGAGAGATACCTTTTCTTACTGAAATTATAGACCATATACCACCAGTAATCATGGCCCCAACACCTAAATATCTAACTTGTGTTGACCATAAAGTCCAAGCAACATCTACGGCAGACTTATCTTCCATACCGTTAGGAATACCTAACAT
>CAXGOD010000158.1:0-5625 GCA_964011245.1 uncultured Bacteriovoracaceae bacterium
TCGGATTCAGCATTGATGACATTTTTAATCTCTTTTCCGGTTTTATCTAAACCTTTATAGCTATAAATTGGCATTTACTACTCTTCCGATTCTGAAATGATTGCTCTTAGAACTTCTTCAACTGAAGTTGTTCCGTTAAAGATTTTATCAATTGCATCCATGCTTAGTGTTACCATTCCTTCTCGAACAGCAGCCTTCTTGATACTAGAAGCATCAACTTTTTGCAGGATTAATTGTCTAATAGTATCTGTAATAAGGAGAAGTTCTGCTACAACTGTCATTCCTGAGTAACCTGTCATAGAACACTTTTCACATCCAACAGGTTTACAAACTTGCGCGTCTTCAGGGATATCCTCTACATCTAACATTTGTTTTTCATAATCACTTAGCTCTGTAACTTCCTTACAGTTAGAGCATAACTTTCTAACAAGTCTTTGAGCAAGGACTCCAACAAGAGAAGATGAAATTAAAAAGGGTTGTACTCCCATGTCAATCAAACGAGTAGGGGCACTAGAGGCATCATTTGTATGAAGAGTAGAAAGAACAAAGTGGCCTGTAAGTGAAGCATTTATGGCCATCTCTGCAGTTTCCTGATCCCTTGTTTCCCCAACCATAACAACATCAGGGTTTTGTCTTAGAATAGAACGAAGAGCAACAGCAAAAGATAATTCAATTTTTGAGTTAACTTGAATCTGGCTAATACCATTCATTTCATACTCGACAGGATCTTCAACTGTAATGATCATTCTGTCTGGAGTATTCATCCTGTCTAAAACAGCAAAGAGAGTCGTTGTTTTACCATGCCCTGTAGGTCCAGTAACATACAGAACACCATGCTTTTTAGTTGAGAGTTCTTTTAGTCCCTGTAGAACCTTTCCTTGGAATCCAAGGTGCTCTAGTTCTAAAACAGTATTTGTTTTTTCAAGAACCCTCATAACGATACGTTCACCATTTTGAACAGGAACGGTACTTAAACGAATATCAATATCTTTACCTGCAATCTTAATCTTAATACGACCATCTTGCGGTAAACGTTTTTCAGCAATATCAAGCTTCGCCATTACTTTAATTCTTGAAGAGACGGCAGCATGAGTTTTTTTAGGCTGTCTAAGTATTTCGGTCATTACTCGGTTAATTCTGAATCTGTATACAACCTCTTTCTCGTAAGGCTCAATATGAATATCTGATGCTCTTTCTTTTACCGCACGAAAGATAATAGAGTTTACAAATCGAATTACTGGAGCTTCATCAGCTGAAGCATCAAGTATATCAATTGGACCATCAAGGTCTAAATTTTCTTCAAATTCATCTTCAATGGTATCAACGAGGTTTCTATTCGCTTTTTCGTAAACACGATTTATCGCATCTTGAATTTTAAGGGGAGTAGACACAACAATATGAATTTCTTTTTTAAAGATACGAGTTAGATCATTAATTGCTTCATATCTAAATGGGTCACTAACAGCAATTGTTACATTTACGTCTGTTTCTAAAATAGGAAGAACTTCGTGATGTTTTGCATAGTTAATAGAAATATCTTTAACAACATTTGGATCAATCTCATCAATCTTTAACTCTGGTAGGTAAGGAATCTCTATTTGATGACACATGACCTTTATTACATCGTGTGGATGAATAAAGTTCTTTTCAATTAGAATTTCCCCAAGAAGTTTTTTTTCTTGTTTTTGAAGCTCTAAAGCTTCTTCTAATTGAATATTTGTTAGAGCCGTATGTTGAAGTAAAAGCTCTCCAATGCGTTTTTTATTCTCTTCAACTTTGCTCATTAAATGGTCAGAGACTTTCATTCTTTATTACCTTTAACCTCTTCCATAATTTCTTCATAGTCCGGTGTTTCAATATCTGTATCTACATCGTCGTTACTTGGAGCAATACCACCACCTTCATTAGAATCTTTATATGTATTAGGAGCGGCTTGATCATAAATGGGACCATCAATTTGTTTTTTTACTCTGTCATGAAGCTTCGTGATTGTGTCCTTGAATGGAAGTTCTTCATCATCGGCTAAGTCTTTCTTTAAGTGTTGAGTTCTTTTATCAAGAGCTTGTAAAGTTGATGCAGAAGCTGACTTCTCGTAAGGAGAAAGAATCTTAGGAGTTAAGAAAAATAACATATTAACTTTTTCAACAGTTCTATTCTTACTTTTAAATAACCAACCTAGGACAGGAATATCTCCAAGAAGAGGAACTTTATTGAAACTAATGTTTTCTTTATCACGAAGTAAACCACCCATAGCAATCGTATCTCTATCTCTAACCATAACCTCTGTGATTGCACTTCTTGTATTCGTTGCGGCACCACCACCAGTTGTATCTGGGTTGATAAAGTCATTTATACTTTGGTTAATTTTTAGTTTTACAAATCTTGTTACTTTATTGATCTGTGGAGTTATTTTTAGGCTTAGCTTTGCTTCCTGCTGATCAATTGTCTCTGTAACAGTTCCGTTTGTTGTCGTTTGCCTTTTTACTGGAATCGTAGCCCCAACTTCAAACTCAGCATCAGTATTATCCATTGCTAAAATTTGAGGAGTTGCAAGTACGTTTGAAGCACTGTTTGAAGCAATCGCTTTAATAAGTCCGTTAACAGAATTAACTTTTAGAGGGTCTCCACCTGCTGGGTTGGGAATTTCAACGGTCCCGGCGCCACCACCACCAACAAAGAATCCACTTAGTGAAGTAGGGTTACCTGAGATTAAGTTAACTAAGCTTCCATCATTTAAGAAACCAACTCTTTGAGCATTTCCAGCCCCATAAGCACTTAAGTATTCAACTCCAAAAGCTCTTACTTTATTAATAGTCGTTTCGACGATTAAGCCTTCAACATAAACTTGGTCTCTAGGAATATCTAGTTTTGCAATTACATTCTTTAGTGTCAGCCAGTCAGTAGGTGTAGCAGTAACAACTAATGCGTTATTGTTCTTATCTGCTGTTACTTTAACTTCACCGTTAAAAAGTGTTGATCCTGTATCATTTGATCTACTGAAGCCTCTGGCAGCAGGCGATTTAGAAGACTTTGATGATGAACCAGATACGAGAGTAGATAATGTCTTTGCTAACTCTTCAGCATTACCATAGTTTAAGTAGTGAACATGAATTTTATCAGAGTTTGCTGAAACAAGTTTAACATCAAGCTTTTTAATTAATGATCTTAATTGTTCTGCTCCAGCAGCATTGGCCATTGCAATGATTGAGTTTGTTCTAGGTTCAGCAATAATCTTACTAATATTTGAACTATTTGATGAAGCTTTACCACCTGAGAATCGAGCTGATGAGCTAGTACCACCACTTCTTCTAGCTGATGATCGTGAACTACTGCTCCCTTTTTTAAGAATTTCATCCAGAAGCTTTGCAATTTCTTGAGCTGATGTATTTTTAACTCTCATTATTTGAAGAGATTCGTCATGACCTGGAACATCTAAAAACTTAATAAGTTTTTCTAATCTTGCGATATTTGAACCAGTATCAGAGATAATAATTGTATTCGTTTGTTTAATATCAATAATTCTTCCGTATCTACTCATAAAAGGACGAAAGTTTCTCGAGATTTCACCAGCATCAACATTTTTCAGGGCGATAACCTTCATCATGTGAGCTTCTGTATCAGGTGTATAAGCACCAGTATAAATTTTTGTTGGTACGTATCTTACATCTCTTGCATTGATAATTTTGTAAAATGCCCCGGCTTTAACCATAGTATAACCGGCCATGTTAAGTGCAGCTAGGTAGGCTTTCCAAGCATCTCCAACTGTAATTGCTGTTGGAGCTGTAATAGAAACTTTTCCTTTCACATCTTTATCAAGGATTAAGTTAATCCCTGTTAGTTTTTGCATATGACGGGTAATTTCCATGATGTCAGTTTCTGGAAAATCAAAGCTGGTAATGATTTCTGGTCCAAAAGCTGTTTCAGGATTTAAATTTACATATTTAGAGTTAGGCATAGAAGGTGTAGGAGCAGCACGATTACCAAATGTTTGAGTATTGGCATTGGTTTGGTCAGAAGACGTATTGCTAAAGCTATCTTTACCAAAATTATTCGATGCTGATGCCTTTGGTCTTTGTACCTGCTGAGGTCTAAGTTTTGTTTTCGACTTAAACTTTTTAAACTGGGCCAGAGAATCCGCAGTTGATGCCAATCCAGTGGCCATCATCAGCGAGTAAGCAATCATCCTTGAGCTTGCTCTTTTCTTCATAAAATCCTTCCTACCTGAATTTATAATCTAATGGGGTTTCAGTTCCATTTCTTTTAATTGTTAAATTCAGTTTATTTAAATTTGTTATTTTCCCAAATAGTCCCATTACCATATTAAGATCTGTAATTGGTTGACCGTTGATTTGTGTAATAATGTCATTATTGTTAATACCTAAGTATGAGAAGATTCCACCAGGTTGAATATCTACTATTTTAAAAGATAAAGAACCATCAGGGTTAGTGATTTGAATCCCTCTTGCTTGGGTAAGAATATCTTGGATGTTAGACATCTTTTCTGAAATTAAGTTCTTATCGATAACAAAACTATTACCTTCGTTTTCAATACCTTTTATTTTCTTTTGTTGTTTTTTAAACTGAACACTTTGCTTTGGAGTCATAACTGAAATTGAAGATCTGTTCACTTTTTCAGCTTTTTCATTTTCGATATATTCACAACTTCCATCTTGAAGGTTTTTAACGATAAGCCTTAATCTTTCAATACGATCCACTTTTGCCATACTATTTATGTTTTCATTTTGGCGAAAGTTGAGTAGTTCATTTGATGATCTTACTTGAACTGAAGCGATAGACTTAACACTATCTTGCATAACAATTGTGTTTACGAGAGTAATAGGAAGTTTTGATTTTTTATTGGCATTTTTACAAGCAATATTGGTTCTTATAACTGGTTTCTTTGTACCAGTCGACTGCTTTATAGCTTGTGTCTTGAAGAGGTTGGCATTTTTTAGTTGAGTTACTTTTATACCAGTAAGCTCATTGGACTTATCAATATCAATAAAAGTATTTTTCTTCATGTTTTTATAAGAGCTTTTACCTTTTAAAAGTAGTCCTGCTGTTTTTCCAACTGCAAAAGTTACTAAAACAACTCCAGCAACTTGAAATACACGATGATAAGTTTGTCTATGCCTTCCTTGGAAGAATTCATTATGTAAGTTTTTCCAATTAACTTGTTGTAAACGATCTTTTAGCTGACCTTCAACATTTTTTAAACTTGGAGGAAGCTTGATTTTTGGAATCGATTTCTTAACAGATTCGACAGCACTTGTGTCATTTTTCTTAATGCTCATTTTTTTAGGGCGATTAATTTTAAATCTTTGCATTGATGCTTTAAAGCTTTCTAATGTATCTTTGGCCCTGTCTTTAAATGGTATCTTTCCATTTTCTAAATCCAGAGTACCAGTTCCAGTGTGATCATCAGTTAAATAACCTTCAACTTCAATATCACCGGTTTCATCTTCTGACGCCATAACATACTCAGGAACTTCATCTTCTTCGAATTCTCGATCATCTTCGGCTTCTTCAATATCTTCTTCATCATCATCAAGTTCATTGATTTCAGCATCATCAAGTTCATTGATTTCAGCATCAAGTCTTTTGATTTCATCATCAAGGTCATTA
>CAXGOD010000159.1:0-5624 GCA_964011245.1 uncultured Bacteriovoracaceae bacterium
CTGAGTAATTGTCTTCGATGAATTTTTGAATATCTACGCTGGCCAAAAAAGCCTAATCGAGTTAACAAAGTCACTTGTATTAAGCATTTAATGAACTTCTATAACAAACATGACTTTTCAGGTTCAATGGATATACACGCATCAGGAAAGATGATTATGTTTCCTTGGGCATATACTAGAAAAAGTATTGCAAATTCGGATTTTAAGTTTATGGATAAACTAACAGCTTCAATGGCAAAAACAAATAATTACAAGCATGGTCCGATATCTAAAGTTATTTATGTGGCCAAGGGCTCTAGTGCAGATTATTACTACTGGAAAAATAATGGAGTTGCACTCGCTATTGAATTAACAACTTCTAAAGTCCCTGCATCTTCGAAAATACCTCTTGTTGTAGATGAAGCAAGAGCTATGATTTGGCAATTTATCGAAGCATTCTAACTTATAAGGTTTGAATAGACTTTGTATAAGAACTTATAAGTGGTATTAATTTTCATCTACCTTTATTATTAGATATGGAATCAGAGCAAGAAGTTTTTTTTCAATGTCCTTATTGTTGGCAAACGATATCAATGATTTTTGAACGTCTTTATCCTGATCAAGAGTATATTGAGGATTGTGAAGTTTGTTGTCGCCCTATCGAGGTGAGCTACACATTAAGTGATGAAGAAGATATTTTAGTCCAAGCCAAAAGCCTACATGACTGATACATTCTCGCGATTCTTTTCGAACGATCTAAGGTCCTGTTTTTTCAATGAATCGTCGTTAGTTGGACTTTTCGTTAAAAATTATAATAGTATTTTACTATGAAAAAACTAATTCTATTTTTAATTTGTATTTTAACTGTAAATTCATACGCATGCTTGAATGGAGATAAACTCTTCAACAAAAATACGTATATTTCAACTAATGAAAAATCTAATCTTGACCAACAAGATTTTGAGGATGTCATAGCTGATGTCGTTGATATTTACAAACCTATAATGAAACATATGGGACTAACGCTAAAGTCTTTCGCAAATTGGAATAGTACTCAGGTTAATGCAAGAGCTGACAGAAAAGGTAGAATAAGAAGAATCATTATATTTGGTGGGATGGGGAGACATAAACTTGTTAATAAAGATGAACTAAGGTTAATAGTTTGTCATGAAATAGGGCACCACATCGGTGGAGCTCCAAAGGCAAGTTCTTGGGCCAGTGGTGAAGGACAAGCAGATTATTTCGCTTCTACGAAATGTCTTAGAAATGTTTTTCTAAAATACCCAATAGAATTAGATTTAAATCAGGCTCCAAAAGATATTGTCCAAAAATGTGAAAACACTTTTGAGCAATATAAAGATGTTCAGGTATGTGTTAGATCTAGTATTGCAGGCTTAAATACTGCTAAGCTTTTTGCCGAGCTGAATGAAACTACAGCTCCAGATTCCCAAATGCACGATCCCTCAGTAGTGACGAGTACAAAGCATAGACATCCATTACCGCAATGTCGCTTTGATACATACTCAGCAGGGGCCAGTTGCTTTATTAGTCATCATACAGCTTTCTCTAGCAAAGATGAAACAATTGGTGCATGTCATGAAAAAAATGGTCATTTGATAGGCATAAGACCTAAGTGTTGGTTTAAAGCAAAGAAATAATCCTTATAGTAATTGTATTATTAGAAAAGAAACCTTTGTCTAAGAAATCTTAGTTCTATTTGAATCTCAAATTAGCTAAAATATGCTTATAAGATGTTTCTCTATTTGGAAAGGTAAGTCATCAATCTATTATGGTTTAAAAAAGACATTCGTTTATTAGATCATCTACCTCTTGATCAAGCATCCAAATCTGACTTTATGGCAATCTTCATTTTTGAACCTAGTGTAAGCTTTAATTATGATTTTGCTCTAAGGCATTGGAAGTTTTTATATCAATCAATTCAAGATTTAGTTAAACAAGGCCTAAAGGTTAATCTATTTTACGGTGAAGCCATTGATGTATTCAGAGATTTGTTTGAAACCTATGGAAGTTTAAATGTATTTTCACATCAAGAAACAGGAAATGATCTAACCTTTTCAAGGGATAAAAATCTTAAGTTATATTTTCAAGAGAATGAGATAAATTGGTTTGAATATCAACAGAATATGGTCGTTCGAGGTTTAAAGAACAGGAAAAACTGGGATATAAAATGGATAAAAGAAGCTAAAAAAGAAGTATTAAAAAAGCCTAATCTTAGTTTGCAAAAGACTATTCTGAGCAACAAATACCCTGTTCCTCAAGACTTAATTACTAAACTAGAAGAAAGTGAAAAAGGAGTACATCTCGGGGGTGAACTACAAGCAAAAATGGTTCTGGATGACTTCCTTCAAAAAAAAATTGAGAAGTATTGGGAATCAATCTCATATCCTGAAAAAAGTCGTTACTACAGCTCTATGATATCAGCATATATAACTTATGGAAATATTAGTATCAAGCAAATATATCAGCGCTGTGAGGAGTTTCAATCAATTGTTAAAAATAAAAAATCTTTAAATCAATTTAAGGCAAGACTTAAGTGGCATTGTCATTTTATACAAAAATTGGAAATGGAACCTAGTATTGAATTTGAAAATCTAAATCCTTTATTCAATCAAATTAGGAAAAATAAAAACAAAAAGTTTATCAAAGCTTGGACTCAAGGTCAGACAGGATATCCTTTAGTTGATGCAGCAATGAGATGTGTAGAGGAAACTGGCTTTTTAAACTTCAGGTTAAGGGCCATGGTTGTTTCTTTTTTCACTCATTTACTTTGGCAACCTTGGACTGCTGGAAGTGGTCATCTTGCAAGGATGTTTATAGATTATGAACCAGGGATTCACTTTTCACAGTTTCAGATGCAAGCGGGAACAACTGGGATAAATACAATAAGGATATATAACCCAATCAAGCAGTCTAAAGAGAAAGATAAAGATGGGGCTTTCATAAAAAGATGGGTTCCTGAACTTAGAGATTTGCCCACAAAGTATATACACGAACCATGGGAAATGACAGATCTAGATTCATTACTTTATAACTTTAAGTTAGGAAAAAATTATCCAAGACCTATCGTTGAGTTCTCTAAAGCTTATAAATTGGCAAAAGATAAACTTTGGAAACTAAAAAAGTCTAATGCAAATCAGTATATTTCTAAAGCTATTGTAAAAAAACATACAAGAATGCAAAAAAAACTCTGATAATCTTATGCAGTTATACCCTTTGGCTCAATTTCTAACAGCTAAAGTGTCTCAATTTTTTCTCCAAATAAACGGCTTAACATCTCAGAATTAAGTTAATAAAGTTGGATAGTTAGGTCATGAGGCAAAGAGTTGGGAAGTTTTTCGGGAGTTAAGGAAATGTTTAAGTTATTTATTTTATTGATTTTACCTTTAAACCTACTTGCTCAAGTCGAACCAAATTCAATTAAGGAACTTAACTTAGAATCAATTTGCAAAAATGATAAGTTAATACTGGGGGGAGTTGATTATATTACTCTCGATGAAGGCTTTTGCGAAGTAGTAAGTGAAATAGAAAAAGAAAATGAATCAGTTGATGAAGATTTTGTGACTGATTTAAATACAACTCTTGTTCAAATTCCATCTATGATGAATAACTTATCAAATTCTTGTTTTTCTGAAGATAATCACTCTCAAGTCGCCAACATCAATCTAGTAGGTAACTTATTAGATAAATCTGAAACAAAAAATAAGTGGATATTCAGATTCTATGCAAGTCATTCTTCTACGACTTACTATGATACAGACATTTCTTTTCGCTCTTCTCGCTATAATGTAGATATAAAAGATTATACTTGGACTGAGAGACATAGCCGTACTTTTTTTAATCCTAAGTTTTTTCATAAAGCACAAACTAAGTATATGAAAGGTATGATTGATGGCGTAGCAGTAGATGGGGTCGCTCCGCTTACAAGGCCAATTGGCGCTCACCAGGAGGTTCTGTATTATTAATCCCCTAGGTTTTGGGACATATCTTTAATATGTATTACTTTATAGCTCCTTCTAGGTTTTTTTATGTAATTTCAATGAGCTAAGCACTCCCTTGATCTTTCAATAAAAGATTAGTAGTTTGTAACTCCCTAACCGCCCTAATTATTAACATTTACAAAGAGAGTATAGATGAAGACAAGTTTATGTTTTTTATTATTTTTTAGTTCTTTCTTATCTGTCGCAGGTGAAATCTTAAATACGGATTTTTATCAGCAACGGTATCAAGCTCCAGGTTTATTTTCTAAAATTACTGATAATAGAGGAGATGGCTTTGAGGAACTTTATGGAACAAGAAATATGCGTGTTGTCTTAAAAGGTTATCTCTATAGAGGTGGAGGTAATAACTATTACCATAGGACTAATAAACGAAATAATGTTAACCCTCTTCCCAATGATGGATTAGAAAACCTGTGTAAAGAAAATTTTTCTTCAGCAGTATATCTTTATGGTACACGTTTTGAAACAGCAGCTGTGAGGACGAAATGTTCTTCCCGCTTTGCGAGTCAGAATGAGCTCCATTATCTTAATTTTCAAACACTAAATAGCTTAGAGAGTTTGAAAAAGACATTTGCATTGGTTTATAAGAGTATTGTCGAGAATAAAGGACCTGTTTATGTCCATTGTTGGAATGGATGGCATGCTTCCGGCTATACTGCTGCAACTGCGTTAATTCAATTTTGTGATATGAATAAAGAAGATGCAGTAAGGTATTGGGATGCAAATACAGACGGGAATAATACAAAACCTAAGTATGAGAAGATTAGGAATAGAATTAGAAAGTTTGTTCCTTTTCCTGAATACCAATTATCAGATGAGATGAAAGCAAAGCTATGCTTCTAATACGTCTCTAATATTTTGAATTTTAAGCTATATCCAATATGGTCTGATAGATAATTTGTTTCCTTTAGTACTTTGACTTTTTCACTAAGGGCAAGTCCTCTATAAAAAGCATGGTCTAATTGTCCGAAGCTTATGACTCCAAACTTATAGGGAGTTGATACATTAGAGTCATTCATTTTCTTTTTTCTGGCCCATTCTTTTACAAACTTAGATTTTAGTAAGAATGAGTTGAAGTCTCCTGCTATGATAAGCGGTCCCTTGTGTGCTGTTATTTCAGGAGTCAACTTCTTCATCAAGTTCATTGTTCGAAATATACTAACACCATTATGAACATGAATAACTTTTAATATTTGATCAGAGTTTTGAATGGAAAAGTTAGATATAAGGGCAACAGAACGTGTTCCATCTGCTAGATCCATTGCTTTACCTATAACAAGTTTTGTTGATAAAGGTTTCGGTTTAGATATATTGGCAAGGCCATTATTGATACTATCAGGAATGATCTTGTGTCTTTTGATTTTTAAATATGGAATTTGAGTAAAGTAAAAATCCTCAAGTCCTAAAGCTTCTTGGGTGAAAGAGCTTTTCGATATAATTTCTTGAAAAAGAAGGATGTCGGCATTAAGCATTTTTGAATATAAATCAGACTGTTGAAATTTTGTAATATCAATCTTCTTAAGCATATACAGATTCCATACAATTAAGCTAATTTCTTTGTCTTGATTGAGATCAACTGAATAATTGCCCGCTATATGTTCTAGGAAGTTCTCTGGCCTTATCTCT
>CAXGOD010000160.1:0-5598 GCA_964011245.1 uncultured Bacteriovoracaceae bacterium
AACAGGGGTTGACGTAGAGTTGATAAGCGAGCTTTACATTAACGATAAACTTAGCTGGAAGAGTACATCTATTGCATTTAAAAGGCTTAGAGCAAACCTCAGCAAGAAAGTTCACCCACCTTTAAACATCCAAAGTGATAAGATTTTTGATATTCCAAATGGGTTGGGACTAAAGTATGGTCTGATCTCTAATAATATAGATCCTATTCATATCTCAACTCCTACTGCCAAATTAATGGGACATAAAAGTGCAATTATGCATGGCATGTGGGCCCTGGCCAGATCAATAACAGAAATTGCTCCGATTTCATATCCTTGTACACTTAAAGCAAGATTCTACACTCCCATCTACATTCCTAACAAAGTTCTTTTTTACCAAGAAATCAAAGATGGTAAAACCCATTTTGGTATATTCAATCAGGAAGGAACAAGACCTCATTTTGAAGCAAGTATAAAATAAAAAGGCCCAGGGTATCCCAGGCCTTCTTATATATTTGTAACTATGCTTAGTGTACTAAATATGGATTGATGTTTTGCTTCATGATAGCTTTAAACATCTTTTGGTTACCGTTAGACTCAAAATATCCAACTAATGCACCTTCAGTAAGTTTTTGTTGCACATAAAATGATTCAACAAATTGTGTTGCCAAAGACTTAATCATTCCAGGGATAGGAAGAAAACCTAGACCAACTTGACCAAGATTTAAAAGAGATCTTGTTCTTTTAATTTTATTTGGCTTATCAAAGTTATAAGCGATTGCCATTTTACTAGAAAACATATGTTTATTATTTACAAGGTTTAAAATTACTTTTTCACCTTTGTCATTTTTTGCTTTCACAAAACCATAGTTTACTTTATTGGCCATTGTCATTGTAGAATTACCACTTCTTCTGATTCTGTTGTTTCCGTTTCTTACAGCAGCAAAAAACTTATCAGTTCCGTAAAAGTCCCAATTAGCTACTGCACGATTTGATTCACCATAACCAGTTGCTGCAATTCTAGACTCATAAATTGATGAGAATACATGATCTGCTTCAACCTTAGTCATTCCTAGCTCTTTTTCAGAAACATTCTCTAGGTAATGCAAAAGCATATTTTGGTTAAAAGTTCTTTGTTCTAAAACAAGATCATGAACTTTTACTACAACAAATAGCACTAAGTTAAGAACTGGAATATTGTCAAACTTCTTCTTAGCAAAATTGATAGCTCTTTTAACAACTTCATAAGTTACATTCTTTCTATAGAAGTATCGAGCATCAGTTGGATCTGCAATTATAGAAAGATCTAACATTTTAAGAGCTTTTTTAAGGTCAAACTCAAACTTCTTAAGTACATTGTGCTTTTGAATTTCAGCAAATGACTTATCTACGTCAATATTTGGTAGATTACGTAGTGAATCTCCAACAACTCTTGCATTGTCTTGAGCTTCTTGTGATTTGTCAGAATTCTCGATCATCTCATCAACAAGAGCTTCAATTTCTGCTTCTACCTTTGCTTTGTCTAAGTTTCTCATACGAGAAATTTCTTCTTTTAGATCATTTTTAATCTGAACTAAATAAGGCTTTAATGAAAATTTCGATGTAAATTTCATTTTAACTGCAGTTAAAACTCCATTGTCATCTCTTTTTAAAATAAACCTTTTGTTGTACCCGTCAAGGGTTTGAACCTCAGCGATTGCCGAGAATGATAATACAAATATGAGTAGGGCCATCCATGTCCTAAGCATAACTTACCTCCTAATTCCGTGGATTGTTATAAGTATTTATATTAATGGTAGGGACTAGTCACAAAAAAGACTAAGGAAAAATCATGATGTAAGAAATTGTATTATACGCAGCGCGTCTAAACTCTTTACACCCCTAGTAGACAAAGTGAACTGAGTTTTTTACATTGTTATTATGATAAAGACAGTTTTAACCATGGGCCTTTTGACCAAATCATTATTAGGTATTGAACACCTTCCTGAAGATCGTTTATACGTCCCTCAAGTAGATACTGGTTATGAACAATACAATACACCATCACTACATAAAACTAGTAAGTATGTATTAACGTTCGATGATGGACCTCATCCAAGATTTACTGAAGAGATCCTAGACATTCTTAAGCAATATAAAGTTAAAGCTACATTTTTTATTCTTACAAATAAATTAAATGATAAGACTTTTCCTTTTTTTAAAAGGATCTTAGATGAAGGCCATATTGCTAGCTCTCATAATCACTTTCATGACTATAGCGATCAACTAAATGAAGAAACTTTTAAAAAAAATATTAAAAACAGCTTTCTTAAACTTCACAGCTTTTACAAACGAGCAGGTCATGAAATGAAAACATTTTATTTTCGTTTCCCTTATGCTCAGTATGGTGGCCATAAATATTATCACCATATGAATGTCATTAAAGAGGTCTCAGATGAGCTCTTTGGTAAAAACTGTATTCACTTTGCATTTTGGGATATAGATTCTAGTGATTGGATTCCAAAACTTACAGGGCAGGAAGTATTCGAAAATTTAAAGGCATATCATGAGGGCGGAAAGTATATAACTTATAGACTAGCAAGACAAAATGGACGTCGAATTATTATAAAGAAACCAACTAAAGTTGATAATCCTCTTGGCGGCGGAGTCATCCTACAGCATGATATTCAATATCGAAGTATTGAAGGAACTAAGCGCTTCCTTCAATATGCTAAAAATAATTATATCGATATTGTCCCGTTAAGTTCAGTAGATGAGTTTAGCTATAAGGGTCTCGACTGTAAGCTTCAGTAATTACAAATATTCATACTTATTTAGTCAACGTTGTTCTATTTTAACCGATAAGCTCTTACTTAACTGTGAGGTCTTTTATGAGCAATGGTGCCATTCATTTCTATTTAACTTTTAATCCCTATTTGAATACAGAATATGAGCACGAATATACTCAGGCCCATGAATTTCATGACCACTTAAAAGAATTGATTACAAAGAATCAAAAGGCGACAAGCTTTTGGGGTAAGATCATTGGTAAAGATAGAGAGTCTGATCTACAAATTGAAACTTTTGAAAAAATCATCTCACAAAATAATGAAAACTCTGAAAGCACTCACCTCTACATTACAGATTTTCAAAATCTATGGGTATGCAAGGTAACTGCAATAACAGATAAACTTCCAAAGAAAGCATCAACACTTCCCTTTTATGAAGATAAAAAAGTTGAAGCTTGGTTTGAAATATCAGATATGACTCTCCTTGAGCACAACCATGAAGAAACAGCTAACAAATTAGGTGAGTTTTATATCGATAATGAACATATGGGATTAACCATTAACGGGCTAAGTCCATTCACTACAGGAATTAAATACCCATGTTTTGTTCAAGATATCGCTGAGGAACATTACTTTGATGAATTTGATACAGCTGAGTATAGCCATTTAATCTTAAAACCAAACCCAGGGATTACATCTAATAGCACTCAGCAAGTACTAAGATGTATTCACACCTTCAGTATCCATGAAACGATGTATACTAAACTTCCCCATGCGGCTAAAGTTGAAATTGAATCTGCTGAACTCGATATGTTAGATCAGAAACATCACAATGTAGGAAGAATTGCCTTTGGTTACTTAAAGGCCTTAGAAGTTATTTTAAACGACCTGGTAATAAACCACATAAAACGAGCTGGACACGGAGAATGTTTTTTTGTTGATAAAACATCCGCCCCTCCAAAACTTTTTTTACAACAAAGTAAGGATTATTTAATTCCTCTTAAGCAATTTAATAAAAACTTTTCTATAAATCAGGTAATTTATTTCATTGAAAGATGTCATAATCAAAATCACTTAAGTTTTAAAAAGGCTTTTTCTGAACACAAACAATTTGTACGCTTTGTCACAGGTGATCTTCAGAAGCTTATAAAAGAGAACTCATTTGTTGCTATAAGAAATTCATTAGCACATAATGAATCGGATAAAGTTGATATCCATGATGCCATGGCAGTAAGAAACCTTATACTCGGTGTAGGCTGCAAGGGAATTATCAATCAACTTTACCAGACATTTTATCCAGAAAAATTCCGTGAACTTATAAAAGTGAAAGGTGAATACGAAGGAACAAACAAAAATGCTGGTAAGCTTAAGCTAGTTGGTTAGTTGTTGTTTTAGCTCTGTATTTAAAAGTTTTATCAACTCATCTGACTTTTTATAACTTGGGTTAAAGCCGAGATAAAAAGTTATATTTTTAGAACATTTAACAACACGAAAGCGATGAACGGCACTGTATGCAAAGACTTTATACTAAGGATGAAAAAAGCATAAAGATAAAAATAAGCTTCATAATTAATCCAATTGATACTTTAAGGGTATATCTAACTCTAATACATTCATCCCATCTACATTCATACCATCAGGCAAAGGTTTAAAGTTTCCAATTTTAATAAAAATATCTTTTGTTGCCTGATCTAAAATTCTACTTTTTGATTTTTTAAGTATTTTGAATTCAAAAGATCCATCCCTAGCAATTAATAATTTAACTTCATTAACACCTACAACCCCCATTTTCCGTGCACTAAATGGGTATTCTTTGTTTTGTTCTATCAATATTTTTATATAACTTAAGTAAGCTGAGTTTACATTTTTACTAGAACTTGTTGCGATTTTTTCTTTAAGACTTGTTAAATTTTTTGAATCTTTCTTTATTTTCTTTTTTACAGTCTTTAACGTTTTCAAATTTTTAATCTTAGGTTCAGAAGCAGAAATGAGTTTAACTTTGCCTATTATTGTTCTACCTTTAGGGAGATTCGTTCCAATTGGTGATAAGTTAAATTCTAGCAATAAAAGTGAATGAACTGTGATACTTAGAAAAAGACCTATAAATAATTTCTTCATTATTTATTTTTAAGTTTCATAGGTCTTTGCGGAAATGGCAAACCAAGGTCATGATCCATATTCCATCTGTCTGTTAGATATTCTTGTCTCTCTACTAAGTAATGATCTAAAGACTCATCAATAGTATCTAGTTTTTGTTGCAGCTCAACTTGTAACATTAAGTTTTCTTGTTTTGTTTGAAGAAGATTATCAATCGCTAAACGCTTCTTTCTCTTAAGAGCATTTATTTCTTCATCGTAATCAGCTGCAGTTTTCATTTTTTGTTGATCATATGTCCAAAGGAAGTTATTGATTCCGTTTAATTGTTTTAAATAACCCTCTTTTCGCATAAGAAGAATCTCGCGATATTTACTAGCTTCAAATACTCTTTGTCCTAAAACCTTGGACTCAAAGTTTAACTGCATCCCCCTTGGAAAATACTTTCCTTGTTTCCAGCAAAACTTAAACTCTTGGACATAAATAACAAAGTAAAAGTCTTCAACAGATCTTACCGTTGCTCTACAAGGAACTTCAGTTTTGTGTTGATTCACAAAGAAATAAACAGTATCACCAGACTTAAAAAATTTTGAATTGTTATTTTCTACTTGAACTTTTAATATACGGCCTGACTTATCTTTATCCGTAACTCGCCCCATAAAATTTTCATAATTTACTTTTGAATCTATGAAACCACGGTTATCTTGAGCAACGACGCCTTTATCTGGAAAACCAGGAGTGGCCAAGACTGCATAGG
>CAXGOD010000161.1:0-5571 GCA_964011245.1 uncultured Bacteriovoracaceae bacterium
CCCATTTGCTATAGGGCCCCTTTAACTGTTCATCAATAAACATTTTATTGTCTACATAGTCCTTTATCCTTGTTCTCCACCCGAATGGAACTCCATGAAGCTTAAGACGATAGTTAATTATTGAGCCTTTTTGTACTTGATCTGTGTCCATATTTTTTATTTTAAAATTTAAGTAGGTGGGAGTTATAAATTCCAGGTTTTTAGCTTCTTTAAAAAAATTAAAAACTTCTGTCACTGGTCTATCTATCCATTGTTCTTGTTCGAAAATGACTTCATTCATATTGCTTTTCCTAAGAGTTCATTTTTAATATCAATATCTATTGGCTTTTCTCCAATCCAAGGCTCAAAAATAATTTTAGCTATAAGTTCATCATTTGTTTTAGCTACAAGTTTATTATTCTGAATCAGACTTACTTCAGTGTTTTGTCGCCTTAGAATCACTCTATCACCTTTGTTATAGTCATTAGTATTTGAAAGTATCCAATTTAGTTTAGATTTTAATTCAGGGTTCTTGCTAGTTAAGTGCTCAAGACTTTTATTCCAACCTGTAAGGGAGTGCTTTTTTTCAACATCGACTTTATAGTTCAAATGTATCTCTTCAGTATTTCCCCCTCTGTAAAAATATATTTCATAGACGTCTATTTTAAAAATAGAGAACTCTAGTAAACTTTTACCAACGAGTTTTAGCTCAGCAGCTTGTAAACTAGCACTCAACAGAAGGCTTAGTAGCAAGTATTTCATTTGTACTCCTTTGTGGCTTTATAATGCCTAGTTGCAGTAATAGGTATGCAACTGCATAGGTAAGGTCAATTTCATAAAATTTATAAGCAAAGTTCATTTTTTTTCCATTCTTGTGATGATTGTTTTGATAGAGCTCTCCCATCAAAAGGAAATCAATAGGAAGGGTATTTTTACTTTTATCTGGAAGGTTAAAATTCCTATATCCTAACTTATGCCCAAACCAATTGACGATGGCCCCTTGGATAGGTCCAACAAGAAAATGAATTGGTAGCAGAAGGTAAAATAAAGCTGGGACATCAAGTACATAATAAACTAAAGGATAAACAATAACCCATAAAAGTATATTTAAATTACTTTCTGCGAAGTTATCAATCGTACTCCAAGTTGGGTAAGGAGAGTTTATTTTGCTTTGTTTATCCTTTAATATGGCCATGTACCTAAAGTAAGTCTTAATCATCATATCCCAAATATTTTTACTTTGATAAGGAGAGTGAGGATCACTAGGTGTATCACTATGTTGATGATGCTGGTTATGCATAATTGCATAGCTTCTAGGGTTCAAAAAACTAGGCCCTTGTGAAATAAAAGTTAATAAATAAAAAAACTTCTCCCAAAAATTATTCATCATAAACATTCTGTGAGATGAATATCGATGAAGGAAAAATGACTGGCAAAATAAGGAAATAAACCAGTGAAGTATAAGTAATTCTAAAGCTATCATAAAAAACTCCGAAAAATAACTTGTTTAGCCTGTGTTCAGGTGTTAACTTAAACAGAGCTTAACATTTTCATGTTGAAAATTGGAGTAAAAGTGATAAAAAAACATAGTATTTCAGTATTATCGAGTAGTTGTGGGGTAAAATCACATACTATAAGAGTTTGGGAAAAACGATACAATTTGTTTAGTCCTGATCGTACTGAACGCGGACAAAGGCTTTATGGGGATGATGATCTCTCTAAGGCAAAGCTAATTGCTTCACTAATTGATTGTGGGCATTCTATTTCATCTTTAGCTGAGTATAATATTAGTGAGCTAGAAGAGCTTAAGAATAAAATTAATTCAGATAAAGTTGAAAATAAAAAAAGTGCAGATACAAATAAGCTAAATACAATTTTACGACATATGAGTTCTTATCAAATTGATGCAATAGCTGATGAACTTCAACACGCTAGGCTTAGCACGGGCGCAAGAGAGTTTATTTTAGACCTTGTCCTTCCAGTTATACGAGAAATTGGAGAACTTGTTGCTAAGGGGAAATACTCTGTAACTCAAGAGCATATAACATCAACAATTATTAGAGATCAGTTGTCTCAAATTTATCTTCCAAACTTAGGGCATGCAAAAACTCATATCGCTTTAGCTACCCCAGAAGGGAACTTGCATGAGTTTTCGATTCTAATTGCTGATATTCTTTGTCGTTCTCATCGAATATCAACAAGATATTTAGGGGCTACTCATCCAGCGATCTGTTTGGCTGAAGCAATTAATGTTTTAAAAACACCTTTTCTTGTCTTAGGTGTTATCTCTTCTGACCAATGGGATTATGAAAAGAATATAATTCCATATCTAAAGGGAATAGACGATTCAATTAACCATGAAGTTGTTGTTGTATTGGGTGGTGGTTACAAACTAGATTTTCCGGATTTTATTCATATAAAAGAAGTAAAAGTTTTTAGTACATTTGAAGACTTTGATAAGTACTTGGAGGTTTTACTATGATCCTAGCAGTTATTATCGCCTTATTTGTATTGTTTAACATCACTTTTCTACTGGCGCTTTATAAAAAAGATTTTAGCATAATTGATATTACCTGGGGAATTAGTTTTCTGGTTATTTATTTAACAAGTCTACAAAACTTTCAAGGAGAAGTATCCCTTCGTCAATTAATCGTTGGTGTTTTTGTTGCTCTTTGGTCCTTTAGACTTAGCGGGTATATTCTTTTTCGTGCTATTAGAAAAGGAAAAGAAGACTTCAGGTATGCGGCTTGGAGAAAAGAGTGGGGAGCAAAAGCAAATCAAACCGCTTATATCAGAGTGTATATGCTTCAGCTTGTTCTATCTGTCTTAATAGGATCTCCATTAATATTATTATTCAATTTTGCCAATGTTAATGAATTTGGAACAGCTCTTGATATTATTGGGACACTTCTTTGGATTATTGGATTTCTTTTTGAAGCAATTGGTGATTATCAAAAAAACAAATTTAAAAAGAATAAAAAAAATAAAGAGAAGTTTTGTAATATTGGGCTTTGGCAGTACAGTAGACATCCAAACTACTTTGGAGAAGCCTTACTCTGGTGGGGCATCTTTTTGATCATCAGTAATAGCGTTCCAATTTATTACGCCGTATGGGGCCCACTTCTTTTAAACTTTTTACTTGTAAAAGTATCTGGAGTCGCAATGCTAGAAGAATCTTACAAAGAAAGAGAAGGCTTTGCTGCTTATAAGCTTACGACTAATAGATTTATTCCATGGTTTAAAAAAGGAAAGATATAATGAATAAAACAGTACAAATTTTTGGTTCTGCAGTACTTTTTGCTTTGATGTTAGGAATGACTCTCTATGCATCTTCACATCAGAACCTTTTTACAGAATTTAGCTTGAGTGGAAGTCCTGAGTGGTTTAAGGCAACATTAGTTGACTTCTATATTAATCAAATTGTTTTATGGTTTTGGGTTGTTGCCATTGAAAAAAAGACTATAGTAAAACTATTTTGGTTAATATTCTTTATTTGCTTTGGAAGCATGGGAACAACTCTCTATATAATACTTAGACTAATCCAAAATAAACCACTTTTGAAAAAGGAGCAATAAATGATTGATACAATGATAAGTAAAGGCGTCGTACCTGACTTTCTCATAAGGAAAGGAATAAACTCATTTCTTAAAAAGAGGTTAGTAGATGAATATGGTAATCAATTCGATGAAACCGAAAGAAGAAGACATAACTTAGTTTCTGAACTTAAAGAATCCCCTGTAGCGATTGAGACAGATAAGGCAAATGATCAACATTATATGGTTCCACCTGAATTCTTTTTAAACTCATTAGGAAGCCGTTTAAAATACAGTTGTGGCCACTGGGATAAGGCCACGAACCTAGATGAAGCAGAAGTTGAAATGCTTAAGCTTACAATTAAAAGGGCAGGAATCCAAGATGGGGATAAAATTCTTGAACTTGGTCATGGTTGGGGAGCTATAACTTTATTTATGGCCGAGAAATTTCCAAACTCTGACATTATTGCAGTTTCAAACTCTAAATTCCAAGGTGAATTCATCCTTGCTAGAGCGAAAGAAAAAGGTTTAACAAATATCACGATAAAAACGGCTGATGTTGCTAATTTAGAGATGAGTGAAAAGTTTGATCGAGTTATTTCAATAGAAATGTTTGAGCATATGAGAAATTATAAGGAACTACTTAAAAGAATTAGTACTTGGTTGAATCCTGAAGGAACTCTTTTTGTTCACATCTTTGTTCATAAAGAGATCTCTTACAAGTTTGAAGTCATTGATGAGACAGACTGGATGAGTAAATACTTTTTCAGTGGAGGGATCATGCCTAGTGAACACCTTTTATATTACTTTAAAGATGATATGCAAGTAGATCAGCATTGGCGTGTAAATGGAACTCATTACGGAAAAACAGCAAGAGGCTGGTTAGATAAGATGGATTCTAATAAAGATAAGATCATGAAAATATTTAAAGATCATTATCCTCAAGGTGAGGCGGGAAAATGGTTTAATTATTGGCGTATATTCTTTATGAGCTGTGAAGAGTTATGGAATTATAAAGATGGTTCAGAGTGGTTTGTAGGACATTATTTACTAAAGAAGAGAGAAATATAAGATGAAGAAAATGGCCATCATTGGATCTGGCATTGCCGGAATGAGTGCAGCATACTTTTTAAAAGATGATTATGAGATAACAGTCTTTGAGAAAAATGATTATATTGGTGGTCATACAAATACTATAGATGTGCATGATGGAGAAAAGAATTGTCCAATGGATACCGGATTTATGGTATTCAATGAGAAAACTTATCCCAATCTTGTAAAACTCTTTAATAAAATAGATGTTCCTTATAAAGACACAGATATGAGCTTTAGCGTTAGAAATAATGAAATTGACCTTGAATTTAATGGTTCAAGTTTAGGTGGAATATTTTCTCAAAAGAAAAATATTTTTAACCTTAACTTCCTCAGAATGATAAGAGAAATTCTTAAGTTTAACTCTGATGCACCAAACGTTCTGGAGAATGAAGAAAAATTCCGTGATGTATCTATAGGTGAATACCTTAAAAGCTTAAACTTAAGCGACTATTTCTTAACCAACTTTTTGGCTCCAATGAGCTCTGCCGTGTGGTCAACACCAATGGATCAGATAAAAGACTTTCCTGCTAAATCATTGGTTCGTTTCTTTTTTAATCATGGCTTTGTTGGTGTTAATACCCAACTTCAATGGAAAACCGTTGAGGGGGGAAGTCGTGAGTATAGAAATCGTATTATAGCTAGCTTTAGGGATAAAGTCTCAGTTAGTTCAGGTGTTAAAAGAGTTAAACAGCTTGATGATAAAGTGGAAGTATCTACTGATAGTGGAACACAAGAATTTGATAAAGTTATTATCTGTGCCCATGCAGATGAGGCATTAGAAATGTTAGAGACACCAACTGATTTTCAAAAAGATGTTTTAAGCAAGTTTCGTTATCAAAAAAATATTGCAGTTGTTCATACTGATGCAACTGTTATGCCTCATCTAAAGAAAAATTGGTCCAGTTGGAATTTTTTAATGCGATCAAATAAGACTTACACTGTTTATTATATGAATAGGTTACAA
>CAXGOD010000162.1:0-5542 GCA_964011245.1 uncultured Bacteriovoracaceae bacterium
CATATTGTCTTCTAAGGAGTCTAAAGCGAACATCTTCAAATAACGTTTAACAGTTTCAATTTTTTCAGAAGTTTGTTCTTGGCCCAAGAAAATATTATTGATGATAGTATCGTTATATAAGTAAGGCTCTTGATGAATAAACGAGTATGATACAGATTCTTTTTTAAAAAGTTCCGCTAAGTTCTCAAGTAGATATGACTTTCCACAACCAGTGTCACCAACAAATACATTCCAAGCAGCGGGTTGAATTTCAAAATTGAGATCTTTTTCCCAGAACTTTACTGTTGGTTTAGAAATACTCTCTGTATAAGAAATCTTATAATCAATCTCTTTATCGATCTCTCCTAATAGTTTTTTAATTCTGCCCCAAGAAGCATAACCCTGACTTGTTACAACACCAATCCATGAAAGAAGCATAAGAGGTTCAAGAACTAAGTATAAAAATCCTGAGAAAAAAATTAAATCCGTCCCTGGTAGATCTTGTTCATAAACAATTATTGCTCCCCAAATTAATGAAGCCCCAACACCAATTTTAACGAGTGGAAATGCAACGTTTCTCGCCGCTGTAAACTTAAAGAAAGTTAATAACTCATCTTTGGAATATTTTTGAAAAAGCCTTAAAAATGCTTTTTCTGAATGAAAGTTTTTAATCGTCTTTTTTGCATCATATGATTCAATTAAAAAATTTTGAACTTCTCCAGCCAAATCCATCCCTTTAACCATTAAGGGTTGCACAAAATAAATCATGATCGTAAATAATGTAATGCAAATAACCATCGGGGTGAAGGCCGCCAAGAAATCAGGATTAAAATCATGGATTTTAGGAATAAAGATTGTCGCTGCAATAAAGATATTACCAACTTGCAATAAAGCAAATCCAACAAAACCACGAATACGATTTAAATCGTTGTAGATCGTTTGAAATAATTGTCCGTCATTAATATCTACATAGTTTGAAGGAGTCGCTTTTTCTATCTTTGAAATTAGCTCTAACCTTAAATTCTTTTGTTGGATTCTTGCGGGATAAAAGAAGAGAAGTCTTGAGAAAGTTCTAAAGAATAAAATGCTAACTGCTAAAAAGAAAAAGTATTTAATATCAATATTAGCTAGTTTTCCATCATCAACCATGTCTCCTAAGCTCTTTGCGAGCTCAGGAATTTCACTTTGAAAGTAGTGAAGCATGTACAAGCATACGGTGGCACCGATATAGTAGTACCAAAATTCAAAAGAATGCGCGATTAGCCATGGGATAAAGCGTCGATTTAAACGATAATGCATACAAATAAATACCATTTTAAATTGACGATTTAAAGTGAAATGACTTAGATTTATATTTACTTCTATCTGTAACGACAGATTTTTATAGGGCCGTAACTCAGTTGGTTAGAGTGTTACCTTGACATGGTAGAAGTCAGCAGTTCGAATCTGCTCGGCCCTACCATAAGTAAAAAAGAGAAAGCTTAACTATATTGGTGAATAAAGGCCTCGATTTAATCGGGGCTTTTTTATACCTGCAATGTCAGCGGAAAATACGACTCTATAAATGATCTAAATTATTGATTTTAATTTCTAGGTGTTGTGCCTTTTATCCAAAGATTATGGACATATGTTTACTCTACTTCTCTCAGCCAAACATATTTCATATTGCTAAAGTACGGTCTGAATGTTTCAGTAACCATAAAGCGAGCACCAGCTGGAAAAAGGATTTCTTTTTCTCCTGGCCATGCAGACAAATGGGAAATATCACGGCCAGTCTTCGATTCTATATAATAAATTGTATTGTAGTTTTTATTAGTATTATTTCTAAAAGTCCGAATTCCACCTTTATTAGCCGACGAACTCCAAAATGCAGCTCCCGTTACAATCTCACCTTCAAAGTAAGAATTTTGGACCTCACTTGGTAGAACAGAGAGTCTTCTCACACTTCCCACATACTTTGGAAGCTTTGTAAGAGCAGAACAAAGAGTCAAAACGAAATGACTATACCCTAAAGGCATAATACCAAGTCTCAGCTCTGGATTAATATTTTTATATGTATGCTTTGTGTATAACTTCACAGCTGCTTCTTCTGCCCATTTAATTTTTTCTATTTCTGTTACAGATTCTTTTAAATTTTCAATTAATCTTTCACCATCAAAGGTATTAGACACTTCAGCTGACATTTTCAAAGCTATTTCTTCATCTATACTCATACCATCGCACTTGAGTAGCTGTGCACTTACATTAAACGATAGAAGAAAAATAAATAATGAAGTAAATTTTAAAGATCTAATATTTCGTCCTCAATAGTATCTTTAAGTGAAGAGTGATAACCAATCTCACTATGAGCAGATGCTCCAAGTCCAGTCTTTAAATAATAGTTTTCATCAGCTCTATATATAGGAGATCCTTTTATTCCAAACTTTACAGAACCTTTCAATCCTTTCGTATCTACTTGTTGGTAAAAATTTATCCATCTTTTAACATTAGATGTTTTATACAAAACTTTAGGCTGACTACGACTCCAAACAGCTACTTGTTTGTTGGGTACATCAACATTTAAAATCCAACCAGCTGCTTGTTCTGTATATCTATGTGCTAGTTGTGGAATAACTTCTGAAATGGCATGTTGCGCCTCTTTAACTGGATCTATTGTTAAAACAAGATCAACATGAGTTTTAGATATTTTTTTAAGTTTCTCTAGAAATTTAACAACACTTCTTCCACCACTACTATGACTCATAAGTATAATTTTCGGAGTTTTCCCTTTTTTCGACATTCCCTCTAAGTAAATTTTTGTACAGTTTAAAGCATTCTTTATACCTGTGGGATTACCTTTATAAGATTTTTTCATTTCACTTGGAATATTTTTAAGTTCTGCCCATCCCATTTTTTCATAATCAGCGATTGCCTCTGATTCTTCTGATGGGTAAATTGCAAAGTTATACATCGCTATCCTCGATTTTAAAGTCGAACTCATAATCATTCTAGTCATTGGTCCTTTTTCAATTGCTGACCACTTTCTATAGCTTGAACCTTTAGCACTTAATGAGCTTAAGACAAGAGCGTATGTTTTCTTTTGTAACCAACTAGGCAGACCTCTTACATGTTTACATTTGATCGCTTTAGCCATTATATCGAAGGCCCTTGGGTTGAAAGCACCAGTTCCAGCAAAAGCTAAAAATAAACCTTCTGAATTTTTATGAGGTGTGCAGTTATTAAGAACTCTAGCGACTTTATATCTATTGTCTGCATTAGCTAAAGCTTTATATTGCTTTGATATTAATTTTTTGATTTTTGTCTTGTAGGTTGCTTCGTCTTTCACTCCATCTAAGGATGCACAAAAATCATAAGCATGAGCCGATGTTGCTAGAAACGTTATGATAAATAATTTTAAAATGAATCTTTTCATACTTTAATATTAACATCTTAGGACATTCAACTTGGCTGTAAATGTATTAAATACAAGGGGTGTATAGAGTTTTGACGGTTCTAACTAGTTGGTTTCAGGTCTTTTTCTTGGCATAGGACGTCTTTGGTTTCTTCTTTTTTGACGGAGGTTTTGAAGCCTATCCTTATTATTTTGAAGAATCAGCTTCTTTCTTTTCTTTTTCACAAAATTATTTGGTTCAATTTTTTGATTCTTATCAAGCATACCTTTTTTATAAAAAGTCTTCTTTTTTCTAAACTTATTAACTTTCTTTGCTTTAAAGTTAGTTCTTTTCTTAAATGACTTATTCCTTTTTAGATCTTTAACTCTCTCTCTAAATTTTTTAAGTTTAATTTTTCTTTGTTTTTTAAAGTCAGACCATCGAGATTCATTTCGAGACCAAGAAGAACGCCTTTGTCTAAATTCTTTATAAGCGAGTTTTCTTTGCCTTCTAAATGATTTAAACTTGTCTTTATTTTTTTCAATATCCCATTTTAGATTTTTCTGCCAATCATACTTCTGTTGTGTCGTAAAATTCTTATCTTTCTCAACAATCATTGATTGATCTTTTGTAACAATATCTGAAGATTTAGAAATATTGTTATGAATTTCTACAATCCCCTCATTAACCGATAACCATGTATCCTTGCTCTCCTTATCGATACTGGCCATAAGCTTCGTTCCACGAACACCCATCGTTGTATTTTTGGTTTTTACTTCAAAAGAGTCGTTGTCGGCTTTTTTATAAATTTCACAAAAGACAGTTCCAAGCTTTAAAAAAAAGCGCCCACCTTGCTGGAGTTCATTTGAGTCTTCATATTGATAAGGAAGTTTTTCAATAAGGATTTCAGATCTTTCCTCTACTCTATGAGTAGAGTGTTTACCAATTTTTAATATAGCAAAAGCCCCACCACCAGTTTTCAAAGTTTCCCCTTGAACTAAGTAGTCACCTTTTTTTATACTTTTTTCATTACCTTCTGCATCAACACTAACAACATAGCCTTTTGAATAAAAGACAAGTATATCTTCAGCATAAGTATTAAATGAGAATAACAATAAAAGTATTAATAACTTCATGGTCTTCCTATAAAGCAAAGAACGTACATACAGTCCAAAGGATTGCTGCTAACGTCGCAGATGCAATTGCAGGCGGCATTTGTGTTTTAACATGATCCATAAGATCACATCCACAACACATGGCCGACAAAACAGTTGTATCTGAAATAGGAGAACATTGATCTCCAAAAACAGAACCATTCATAACTGCTGCAAAGTTAATCATCATATAAAACTCTGGATGTGCCATTCCTGCAGACTGAGCTATTGCCCAAGATAGTGGCATTGCCAAGGGGAATGCAACAGCATATGTTCCCCAACTTGTTCCAGTTGAGAATGCGATAAGTACTGTTAAAACTTGGAGAATGACTGGTAAGATCCAAAATGGAAGAGATGTTCCAAGTAGTTCAACTAAGTACATTCCACCACCAGCATCTTTTGATAGATTACCAATAGTGATAGCAAGCAATAGGATAACTGATCCCATTACAACACCCTTTACACCATCCCCTATACCTTCCATTACATCCTTAAGCTTCATCCCTCTTACCATGGCTTGACCAAAAGCAAGCATTAGAGCGACTGCAAAGGCCATACGAACCATTGGAGAACCAAAAGCAATAAAAGTTCCAATTGCAATTGCAATCAAAGTTATAAGAGGAAAAAAGAAATCAATAATATGTGGTTTATAGTTATCAGGCACAATACTATTCTCTAATTCTTTAGCACTTAGTGGTTCAGCATCGTCAGCGTCTAGCTTACCTTCTGTTCTGGACCTTACAATTGCTGCCTTCATCTGTTTACCAAGAAAAGGTGCTTTATCTACACTTAATAGAAGTGTTCCTAAAACGGCAAAGATTGAATAGAAAGATAGTGGAATACTTTGAAAGAAAAATGCAATTCTATCTGCATCTGTTGCAAGCCATGCAACTCCTGGAACAAAAAGAAAAGCTTGTACATATCCAGGCCACGCATTGAATGCTAAAATGGAAGCAATTGGTGACGCTGTTGAGTCTACAATATAAGATAATTCTTCATGTGAGATATTTTCTTTATCAGCTAATGGTTTTACTGTAG
>CAXGOD010000163.1:0-5519 GCA_964011245.1 uncultured Bacteriovoracaceae bacterium
TTTATCGATTTTCAGTGCGTCAAGAATAGAAACAGATGTATGTGAGTAACCAGCGGGGTTAATGATGATTCCATCAAACTCACTTGTTAAAGTTGATTGAATTTTATCAATGATTTCACCTTCAATATTAGACTGAAACCAAGTTATCTCAATTTTTAAATGTTTTGTTTTTTCTTCTGTGTACTTTTGAATTTCAGAAAGTGAAAGTGTTCCGTAGAACTCACTTTCTCTTGCACCTAACATATTAATATTAGGACCATTGATAACCAATATATTTTTCATAGATTTAATTGCTTGCGCGCCGCCTCAATTCTAATTGCTTGTGCAAACTGCTCCAGGCGTTCTTTTACAACATGAAGGAGTTCTTTGTCTTTTTGTTTTTTATCTTCAACCATTTGCAGCAATTCATCATAGCCCGCTGATTCTTCGGTCTCTTCTGGCCCTTTACTGATAACTTCATTTTTAAGCTGTTTATTTGGAAGTTCTTCTAAATCAAGAACCTGCAGTGGTTCACTTACTGCTTTGCCAACTGTATCTGTTTGCATAAGCGCTCTAATTTCTTCTGCTCTATTTAAAGTTGGTACATCTTCTGGATGAAGATCTAAGATTGACTCCAAGATTTCTAAGGCTTTGTCATAATGACCTTGCTTGCAATATAACTCAACTAAGGTATGTGTAATAATTGGATCACTTTGGACCTTATCAACTTTAGTATTATCATCTTCATTATCATAATCTTCATAAAAATAATTATCATCAAGATCTGTTTCTTTAACTTCTAAGTTGTCTTCATTTAAATCTTTTTTGAATTGATCTAATGGTGTTTCATTTTTTTGAACATCCCAACCTTCCCCATCATTTTGATCAGAGTCTCTTCGACCTTTTCCAAAGTCTACCTGAACCCAATCATCCTCATTAATGTCAAAGCTAGATATTCTTTTTTCTTTAAAATTATTATCTTCAACTTGTTCTTCTTTAACCAATAAATCATCTTCTAGAAGCTTAACCTGTTCAGATACATACTGATCTCTTGGATTAATAAGAAGCAAATATTTAAACGTTTGAAGCGCTTCTTCTAAATAACCTAAGTTAATACAGATTTTTGCGAAAAGTTTTTGAAGTGTAATATTCTCTAAGTTGTCGGTTACAAAAGGACGAATGGTATTATAGGCCAATTCATAGTTTTGTTGATCATAGTAAACATGAGAAAGAACAATATAACCCATAGTGTATGCTGGGTGAAACTTGATACCTTCTCTTAGAATTTTTAAGGATTCATCGTACATACCTAACTTTCTATAAGTTTCCGCAAGTGGTGCAAAAACTCTAGACTTAGGCTTTTTCTTATACTGCAAAGTATACTTTGCTAATAATGATGATTTTTTAGGAGTATTTTTTCTAACCATTTATCACTCTAGATGTTAACTCCCTCCATCTCTCTGTTCACTAAACCGGCTTCTTCTTGATTTATAATACGTGGTGTGATGAAGACGATCATCTCTGACCTTAGCCTGTTTGGATTATATGCAGATTTAAACAACCATCCAATTAATGGAAGGTCCTTTAAAAATGGTATACCTGATTGAATTTCTTTTGTTTCTGTTTGGTAAAGACCACCGATTACAACAGTAGAACCATTATTCACAAGAACGTTAGTTGTAATTTCTCTTGAGACTTGATTAGGCACTCCATCGGCGACAGATGAAGTAAAACCAGATTTCTTTACATCGACTTGAAGAGCAATTGATCCTTCGTTTGTAACCCTTGGAGTAACATCTAACTCAACACCTGCAGAAACAGGCTGGAAAGATTCTTGAGTAACACCATCATTAACAGTTACTGTTCTAATATTTCTGGTATCAGCACTTTTAATCGAAGCTGGTTTATTGTTTTCTGTAATTATCTTTGGAGATGATACAACCCTTCCCTTAGATTCTGATTCCATTAGCTCTAAGTTAAATTGAAGGTTAGCGAGTCTTTTATAAACACTAATTGTCGCCCCAAAAATCCCAGGGCTTTCTTTGTTTGGAGCCGAACTAAAACTAAAAGATCCCTCATTATCATTAAGAGTTCCACCAGCACTCATAGGGTCATAAGCAAATGATAACCCACCCTTTCCAAGACCAGCTCTAAACTCATAGTCCTCATTCGCTTCAACAATCTTTGATTCAATCAATACCTGCGGAGTCTGAGTATCTAAGACTTCAATAATTTTTTTCATTCTTTCAATTATTTCAACAGTATCTTTTACTATTAGATTACTTGTCCTTGAATCAACTTCAATTTGTCCTCTTTCCTTTGTTGTGTATCCCCCTAGAATTTTTATAATTTCTGTCGGGTCTGCAAAACTTAAAGGAAATATTTTTGTAACTAAAGGCTCTTGAATCACATTTCTACTTTTATTATCTAATTCTTGCCTCTTTGCTTCCATGGCCTTTTTATTTGTCATTATACTTAGTATATTTGCATGCTTTTCAGCAACAAGATCTCCAAGACTCAATATCGTATCCAGAGCCTGATCCCAAGGTATATTTGTAAGACTTAGAGTAAGAGGTCTCAGACTATTAATTTCATCGTCTATAATAATATTAAAACCTGAAGTATCAGCAATCATTCTTAGCAACTCTCTATAACCAACATTATTAACATTTATAGAAATCTTTTTACCAATATATTTTTTTAAACCTGATTGAGTTAAATTCTCTAAAATATCTTCTAGGCTTCCAGACTTAGGTATATTTATTTTTTCATTACTATTTAAATCTACAATTTGTTTAGTAGAGTTATCAGCCTTTTCTAATTTCTTTTTTGAAAATACACCAAAGCGGTTTTCAATATGCAGTATAACTCTATTTCTTTTATTCTCAATAAATGACCTAACGTTATCTCTAAGTTGAATAGCAAAGCGTAAATCATTTTCAGTTCCCGGTTTTTTATAAGGTGAAACAAAAACTGCCGATCCACTAAACTCAGAAGTATCAATACCTCTTAAGAGTTTTTTATCAGCTTTAACATTTTTCACATCAAGTATGATTTGTTTATCATCTTTAATCTGTGTTCGCTCAGCATAAACATTCTTGTTAAAATCAATAATTAATTTACTGACTTCACCTTCTTGAATGAAATTTACGGATTTTACATTTGCGACTTCTGCAGAAAATGCAGAAAAACTAAATAGGGCCAGTATAACTAAATACAACAAATTCCTTTTATTCATATAACCTCTTCCTTAAAGTTATAACCACTTAACGTATATCGTAACAAGTTTATTTCGAAATAGGAATAACTGTTTCTAAATATTCGTCTTCACCGTATATATTAGTATTTTTCTCAACTAAAACAATACCACCAGGTAATATAGCTTTTAGCTCAGCTTTATTTTCACCAAGCTTCATTCCTTCTTTTACTACATAAGTTTCCTTGGAAACAGAGCCTTCCTCTCCGTTACCTCGTCCAATTCTCACAAAAGCTCTTCTATTTGCACCGATTACAACTCCAATTATTCTAATCTGATCAATCTTTACAACACCTAAAATTGGAACATTACTATAAACGCCTTTTGCAACCTTGTTGGCAACCCTACTCTTTTTCTTCCCTCTGATTTTTGGAGATAAAAAAGGGTCCCGTAAAGACATAGGATTCTCTATCTCAGATTTTTCTTTAAAAACTTCCTCTATCTTTGAAGTCGCAAAAGAAACCTCTATCAGTATCAAGGTAATGATAAATGTTCTAATTAGTATTAAATTTATTTTCAATTTCATTTACTAAACTCGGCTCTTTATAATTAGTATTATATCTAAATGACTCAACTGTAGTTTCTAAGTTTACAATGGGGAATCTACTCGTTTTACTTTTAGGATCCAAAATTAAACTTAGTGACTTAACATTTAAAATACGCTCAGCTTTTTCAAGGTTCTCAAAAAAGATTAAAAACTGCAGGTAGGTTCCCACTCCCTGAAATTTATATTTCTTTTCAAAATAAAATCCTTCATCCTTTTCTTCTCCAGGATTCGCCCTAGGGTCTTTAACTCTTAAGTCCTGAGCAATATTGCTAATCAACGCCTGTACTTCTGTATCATTAACATCAGAAGGGAGCTGCCTTTGTATTTTTTCAATTTGCTTAACAACTTCTTGAACTCTTTCTTTTGACTGCTCTAGATTTTTTTTGAATTTCTTAATTTCTGAAATTTTCCTCTTTGATTTAATAATCTTTGCTTCCATAGGTGGAACAGAGCCTTTCGCTGACTCGATTTCTTCCATTTTTTCTTCCCATACAGTAAATAAGCCAAAGGCAGCATAGGCTATTATAAACCAATGAAAGTTCTTAACCATCATTTCTTTCATTTGAACCTCACTACTGTTGTTTTGATTTGGAAGGTTTCGACTCTTCTACCTTTAATTTCAGCTTTCAGGTCACTGGCACTTTCGTAGTCTACATTTTGAAAAAAGATGGAGTTCTTCAAAGCATTTATAAATGTTCCTATATTTTTATAATCTTTAGCATAGCCTTTTATTAAAAGGTTTCTATCCGTGAGCTTTATACTTTGCAACCAAATCTCAGGGGGAATATTTTCAGCAACATATTTTAATACTAAGTAAGGATTTTGCCTTTTATTTATAATCTTTTTAACTGTTTCTAATTTTCTTGCTAGTTTATCTTCTTGTTCTTTTAGTGCATCAACTTGTTTTTGAACGTTTTGCATTTTTCGAACATTTCTCTGTAGTTTTTTGTATTCAGTATTAAGTTTAGTGAACTGACTTTTATAACTTTTCGTCTCATCATCCCACATCCCAACTAGAACTGGTTCGGGCACAAACCAAATAAGCAGAGCAATAACCATCATCTTTACGTTGATTAAACTGAGATCAATACCGGCAACATCTGTGATTCCACCTGATTTCTTTGATGGGGAGAGGTTTAACTCAATCATAGGTTATACCCCCCTTAGGCCAAGGCCCATTGAAATAACACCTGTTGTTGCGATACTATCTATATCATCAGTTGAGATATTTTTCTTGTTATACTCCATTGTTTCAAACGGATTAAAAATTTCTGTCTCACAGTCAACAATCTCTTGAACCGACTCAATTAAACCTGGTAATCTACAGCCCCCACCAGTTAAGAAACAATGTTGAACTTGCTCAGATGAACCTGCTGCAATATAGAAATTTAAGACTTTTTTGATTTCTTCTATAATTTTTCCAATCTGTTCTTCTATAATTGGAATGATATCTTCAGGTAAGTTACCACTTTCATCCCCATGAGTTTTCAAGTCTTCAGCTTCTTCGTAGCTTAGACCCATTTGTCTTTGGATTTCTTCAGTGATTAAAACTCCACCTAAGCGAATCTCTTTTGTAAGTACTGGACCACCACTTTTATAAACTACAACTGTTGTTTTTTGAGCACCAAAATCAACTATGATAGCACCTTCTTCATTGTAAACTTCAATATCGTCTTGATAAACTGATTCGAATAAGTTAGTTAATGCAAACACATTTAGATCAGCCACTTTGGGGAT
>CAXGOD010000164.1:0-5493 GCA_964011245.1 uncultured Bacteriovoracaceae bacterium
AATTGCAGATATGTTAAATATGATGGATAAAGGTACTGAGAAGAACGTTATGGCTAGAGTTGAAGAGAAAGATCCAGAGCTTGCAGAAGAAATTAGAAAACTCATGTTTGTTTTCGAAGATCTTATTTTTGTGGACGACAAAGGTATGCAAGAGCTTCTTAAGATTGTTGATAACCAGAAACTTACTCTTGCACTTAAAACAGCACCTGAAGAGGTTAAAGGGAAGTTATTTGGAAATATGTCTAACAGAGCAGCAAACCTTCTGAAAGAAGATCTTGAGGCCCTTGGACCAACAAAACTCTCTGATGTTGAAAAAGCTCAACAAGAAATCGTTCAGCAAGTTAAAGACCTTGAAGGAAAAGGTAAAGCAATTATCGCTAGAGGTGGAGAAGGCGATGCAATGGTTTAATACCAGGATTGAAATATGGGAATAATGAAAAGTGATAAAAATGAAATAAAGCCCTTTAAGTTTGGACAATTAATTCCAAGCCAGTCTGAGCGTGCGCCTGATGAAATTGTTGATTTTGAGATGAAGCCATTAGCAGAAGCTGCACAGCTAAAAAATAATCTTACTGATGAAATCATTAGAGCAGAACGAGCTCATGAAGCAGCTTCTAGTTTTAATATTGATCCTAGAATTAAAGAGCATCGTGGTCTTGTAAATCAAGAAAAACAAGATTATGAAAATGCAGTTGCAGCAGAAGTTGCTAGAAGATTAGAAGATTTATCTAAGGAAGCTTATAATAAAGGGATTAGCGATGGTAGAGCTGAAGGGATGAAACAGGCCTATGATGAAGCTCTTCTAAAGCATGAAGAAAATGTTGTAAAACTTGCTGATATGATTGAAAACTTAGGCTCAACAAGAGTTGAAATTTTAGAAAGTAGTAAAGAAGAAGGCTATAAGTTAATTAAAAATCTTACGAAATGGATTGTTTTAAAAGAGGTTGAGGATAAAGAGTACATCCAAAGACTTCTAGAAAAATTAATTCTAGAAATGAATACAAAATCTAATTTATTAATAAAAGTAGACAATAATACCTTTGGTTTTATGCCTGAAATTATCAAATTTATCGAAGATAAACTTGGAGCCCTAACAAATGTTAGAGTTGAGGTCCAAGAGGATATGAGCGGTAAAGGTATTGTTTTAGAATCAGAAAATGGAATCATAGATGGGACATTAGAAGCTCAGTTTATTTCCATTGATAAGCTTTTTGAATCGGTAGGAGTCAATGACTAGTTTAGATTTTAAGCCCATATTTAAAGAGTTCTCAAGTAGTACTCCTTACCAAAATATTGGGAAGATTCTTTCTAGCCATGGAATGATTTTTGAAGCGACACTTCCTCGTGCTGTTATGGGATGCAATGTTGAATTTGTAACTCAAGCCGGTGATAGATGTCTTGGTGAAGTAGTTGGAATTGATGGGCATAAGTGTAAAGTAATGCCATACCAAGATATCACAGGAATAAATTCCGAAACAAAAGTTTATCTAAGAGATTTAACAACAACGATTAAAGTATCAAATGCCATGCTTGGACGTGTTGTCGATTTTCAAGGAAATCCAATTGACGGGAAGGGTCCAATTGAAGACTCTATGCCTGAGATCAGATCAATCTTTGGTGAACCTATTAATCCATTAGATAGGCCAACAATCAGACAACCCTTAGATACAGGTGTAAATGCTATAAATGCTTTTATTACAGCTGGTAAAGGTCAAAGGCTTTCAATTATGGCCGGTTCAGGAGTTGGTAAGTCGACTCTTATGGGAATGATAGCAAGAAATACAACTGCAGATATAAATGTCATCGCTCTTATTGGAGAGAGGGGGCGTGAAGTTTTAGAATTTATCGAATCTGATCTTGGATCTGAAGGCTTAAAGAGATCAGTTATCGTTGTTGCAACTTCTGATACAAATTCACTTATTCGTGAAAAAGCGGCGTACACAGCAACAACAATTGCTGAATACTTTAGAGATCAAAATCAAGACGTTATTTTTATGATGGACTCGGTAACTCGTTTTGCAATGGCCAATAGAGAAATTGGTATGTCTACGGGGGAACCTCCTGGGCAGAAAGGATATGGGCCTAGTGTTTTTGCAAAACTTCCAAAGTTAATGGAAAGAGTTGGGACAAAAAAAGATGCAGGAACCATCACAGGTATTTATACGGTACTAGTTGAAGGTGGTGATATGGATGAACCTATTGCAGATGCTGTAAGAGCAATCGCTGATGGTCATATTGTTTTAAGTCGTGAATTAGCGGCACGTAACCACTACCCAGCAATTGATGTTCTAGACTCTGTTTCAAGGGTTATGGGGAAGGTTGCTACACATGAACATAAGATTGTTGCTGGTCACCTTAGAGACCTTATGGCGGCATATAAAGAAACTGAAGATCTAATTAATGTTGGTGCTTACGCTCAAGGAACAAATCCTAAAGTTGATAAGGCCATTATCGTTTATAACGATTTAATGGAACTACTTAAACAGCGTGTAGAAGAGTCCTCAACTATCGATGATCTTTTTGATCGCATGGTTGATATCGCTCGTCGTGCTGAGACTGAAGTTAATCCAGAGTACTTACAACAATCAGCTCAAACAGGCCCAGATATGGATAGGTTATAAGTAAATGAAGAAAGGTTATAAATACAAACTTGAAGCTCTTTTAAAGATTAGAAAACTTAAAGAAGAGCGTTGTAAGATGGATATCGGACGTATTCAAGTACGTATTAAAGAGCTGGAGCAAGAAGTTGCTAATCATCACTCTGGGATTGATGAAGCTTATCAGTTACAGGAAAAAAGTATGGAAACTGGTGCCAATGGATTAGAAGCACGCTTTCATCCATATTTTGTTGAAGGTAAAAGAGCTCATATCCAGGGTCTTGAAGCGCAGAAAACGAGACTTGATTATCATGTGCAACAAAAATTCAAAGAGCTCGCTGACCTTAGGGCAAATGTTAAAGTTTTAGAAAAAATGAAAGATAAAGATCATAAGGCCTATAAGAAGAACTTAGAAAAGAAAATGAATGAAACAATTGAAGAACAAGTTCAGAACTGGCGTATGGCAACAAGCAAGGAAGCATAATGAAAAATATTATTTTATTAGTAGCGATGATTGTCTTTTTTAAAGCTCATGCTGCTGATGAGGATAAAAAAGTATATACAGAGGCTGAATTTAAAGAAAAAGTTCATAAAGAAGTTGTGGATAGGGTCCAAAAAATTAAAAGAAAATCTATTGCGCAACTAACAAAAGAATTATTAGAAAAAGAAAAAAAACTAGAAGACGCTCAGTATGCACTTAAAATAAAAGAAGAGCAGGTTAAGATTAGTGAAGTGACTTTAGCTAAGAAGATCATGCAATTAGAGGCCGATCAGAAAAAAATTATTGGTTGCATCGACAACAACAGAAAAGGCCAAGCTAGACGCGTAAAGCAAATGGTAAGCGTTATTTCTGGAATGAAACCGGCAAAAGCTGCCGAAGTTCTATCGGTTCAAGACAGCCAAGTCTCACTGAAGATCCTTGAACAGATCGATCCAACCAAGATGTCGAAGATTTTCAACCTTATGGATAAGGAAGTTTCTGCCCGGCTTCAAAAACAGTACCTGAATATGCAAAAATAGTACAAGAGAGAATATAAGGAAACATACAAAATTATGATGAACAATGTAAAATTACCAACACAACTACAAAGCGCCCAAGCTTCACGAGTAAGTGGACAGGAAGGTAGTGCATTATCTATGTTAGGTGAGCAACTTGTTCTAGACCCTTCTCTTCTTCAACAAAATCCAGAATTAGCAAAACTTATTCAAAATGCTCCAGAGGGAACATCTTTTGATCAACTGTTAGCTCAATTACAAAACGGTGATGTTGCTGCTGGAAGTATCGATCCTAAATTACTTGCTCAAATGTCTAAGAATCAATTAGATAAAAATGCAGTTAAGATCGGAGAAACAAATCCAAATCCATTAGCATTTCAAAATGGACAAACACCTGCTTTAGCAAAAGAGCATGCCCAGCTAACAAATCAAAAATCGATTTTAGTTAACAATGCTGAAGTATCAGATAAAGGAAATGCTGAGAATGCTTCAAAAGCTTTTATGCCTGAAAGAAAATCAATCTTTGCTGTTAATAAGCAACAGGCACAACCTCAAGCAAAAGCTAATAACGGTTTAATGGACTTTAATACGTTCATGAATAAACAAACAACAAATACAAAAATGAACATGGCCAAAAGTGCATATACAAATAAAAATGCAAATTCAATGTTCGCTAAGAAAATAGAAGCTCAAGCTCCAAGTTTAACGAACTCAGTTGAGCAGCCAACAATGAAAGTAACAGATCTAATGCTAATGAATAATGAGCAGTCTGAAGCTGGAATGGAATTTGGTCATAGCCAAACAAGTGCAATGAAGCCAAATGCTATGAATCAAATGCAAACAACAAAAGTATTTGATATGAATCAGCTGAACGGTAATCAAGACGTAATTAACCAAATTCAAGATTATATCATCCAAGCTAAAGCAAGTAGTCAACCAACTGTTCAAATGAGCTTTGCTCATGATGAATTAGGAATGGTTGATCTTGTTGTACAAAAAGCTCATGGTGATCAAATAAGTGTTATGATTAATACACACTCAATGGAAGGGAATAAGTTCTTCACAAAGAATCATTCTGAGTTAATGCAGACATTAACTCAATCAGGTCTTAATGTAGCAGATTTAAAACTTGATACTTCAAGTAACACGAACACAAACTCAAACAGCCAAAATGAACATGACGAAAATAACTCGAGAAACTCAAACCAACACGCAAGCGATGAAAGACAACAAAGAAACGATGATTCTGAAAAGAGACAAGAACTTTGGAATCTTCTAAATAAGGAAGCTGCGTAATGCCTACTATTGGTAGACCAACTAGCAATCAGGAAAAGCAATTTGCTGATGTTAAGATGGCCCCTAAAAACAATTCAAAAGCTTTAAGTGATGATCAGAAAAAAGAAAGACTGATCAATAATATCACTGGGTATAAACCTAAAGATGATCTTTATGCAGATGCTAAAGAGCATAATAAAATGGGTAAAGATGAGTTTCTTCAACTCCTTACTTATCAATTACAAAATCAAGATCCATTAAAGCCAATGGAACAAAAAGATATGTCAGCACAGCTGGCACAATTCTCATCTCTAGAGCAATTAACTAATTTAAATACTAAGTTTGATGGTCTTCAGAAAAATCAAAAAATTGAAGAAAAATTTTTTGGTGCAAGTTTCTTAGGTAAAGAAGTTGTAACTTCAGGTTCTTCTTTAGATGTAAAAGCTGATGGACAGCCAGCAGAAATTCTTTATTCACTTCCAACTAGAGCAGAAAAAGTTCTTGTAAGAGTATTCGATCAGAACAATGCGATGATGGGTGAGATGTGGAAAGAAAATGTAGGTCAGGGTACGTTATAATTGAGAACCTTGCCAATAGGGAGTCTTAAGATGAATTACGAAAAAAT
>CAXGOD010000165.1:0-5478 GCA_964011245.1 uncultured Bacteriovoracaceae bacterium
ATTGAGGGGGATTACTGCTTAATCGCTGTGGGACGTCGCCCGTATACTGATAAGCTTGGTCTAGAAAATGTAGGTCTTTCTCTGGATGATAGAGGAAGAGTTCCGACGAATACTAATCTAGAAACAAGTGTCCCAGGTATCTATGCCATTGGTGATGTAACTGATGGACCGATGCTAGCTCATAAAGCTGAAGAAGAAGGCGTATTTGTTGCAGAATTAATGGCAGGACAAATTCCACATATGAATTATAATCTTATTCCAGGTGTTGTTTACACATGGCCAGAAGTTGCTTCTGTAGGACCCAGTGAAGAAGATTTAAAGAAAAAAGGGATTGCTTATAAAAAAGGATCATTTCCTTTTAAAGCTTTAGGTCGTGCACGTGCCAGCAATGAGTCTGCTGGACTTGTGAAAGTTCTCGCGCACCCAGAAACAGATGAAATATTAGCGGTTCATATGATTGGACCTCGTTGCGCAGATATGATTGCAGAAGCCGTTGTTGCAATGGAGTTTAAAGCAAGTGCAGAAGACATTGCTAGAACATCTCATGCTCACCCAACATATACTGAGGCTTTTAAAGAAGCTTGTTTAGCAGCTACTGAGGACCGTGCTCTTCATATTTAAATTTTTTTATAAGATTTAAATAAAAAAAGCTCCATTTTCTGGAGCTTTTTTTTATATCTGACTTTGAGTAAAACTAGTTATATTTATTACATTAAAAGTTGCTGTAGGATTTGGAAATAAACCAGACTCCTGAGTAAAACTTCCCTTTACATATACATTGTGTGAGCCCTGAGAGAAGTTATTTATTTGATTAACAATTGCGACACTTGTACTTGAACCAATTAAATAACTTTTATTATTGTAATTAATTCTTCTTGTTGCACCCATAAGAGTTGGATCAGGAATAACAAGAACTACCGACATATGGCCTTCTCCTCCTGACTTGTTAAAACTACCATCGGGATTGTCTGAAGAGCTCTGTTGTCCACATGCTGCTAATAATAAAGTAAATGCTAAATAGATCATAGTAAGTTTCATATTATAACTATCGGGTATTTGATTATTTTACATGAGTTTTATTTTTTTAGGAAAATTTGGGTGAAATACCAAGAACCATTTGCAGACTTAACTGCTCCCACACCGTGGTGAGTAAAGTCCCCTTCTATATTTCGACGATGACCAGGGCTTCTTAGCCAGGCTTCAAATGCTCTTTTCGCAGTAGAATTCTGAGCAACATTTTCACCTGATTTTAAGATTGTATCATTGTCTTTTGATTCAATTCTAGCGATACGTGCTGTGTAACTGCTGTGTCCAAATGGTGTTCTAAAGCTTGCCATATCTTGGCTATGATCTTGAGATTCAATTACCGCATTATCATGCCATTTTAATTGTTTCCTATTGATCTTCTTTCTATGGTTATTTACTAACAAAAAGATTTCTTTTTCAAAGTTGTTAACGGTAACTGAAGGAAGATCTCCATTGTTATTAGATCTACTACGAGAACCACTATCAGAACCAGGGATGATCGTTATTGAAGACTCACAGGATGTGGCCAATAGAAGTATTAATAAAAATCTGAATAAATTTTGCATAAACCCTCTCTTAAGGGAATTTTCTCTAAAAATTATCTGTGTGGCAAAGGTGGTGGGTAAAAAAACTAGACGCGCCGCATCTGTGCACGCCTAAGTTATTAGAAACCCGTGTACTGGCAATAAATATTGTAGAATGGTCTACCGTTATTAACATCAAATGATCTAAATTCTGAAGAATACATTCTTCCATATCTTGGTCTTGAGTCTGGCCAAAGATCAATTTCAAGATCCATTCCACCACCAAAATACTCAATTCTGTTCATATTGCTTAAACGTGCAGAAGCAAAGTAGTTATAACGATCAGTGGTACTATCACTAGTAACAGTTACATTAATTCTCTTCATTCCTGGACTTACAGATCTTTCAACTTCTAAAAGTACAGACTCTCCATTTTCAGCTTGAAAATTACATTCAAAATCATTAATAGAAGCAAAAGCACTTGTTGAAATAAAAACTAGTGTAAAGATTAGGGTCTTCATTGTCTCTCCTTAGTATTTTGTTAAAAATGACATATGTCGAAATATTTATTTATTATATTCATACTATTTGGATGTGGAAAGTTCAACTATAGCCCTTATATAAGTAATACAGCGAATACAAATCATAATTATCATGCACTAAAACGCATTGCAGCGAGAGATGGTTTGTTCACTAGCAACTTTAAGGTAGCTGTTATCTCTGACACCCATGATTACTATAGTGAGCTTCATAAAACCATAAAACATATAAATGCCCGAAAAGATGAATATGCTTTTGTGATCATTACCGGAGACATGACCAATATTGGCCTACTCTCTGAGTTTGAAACTTCTAAGAAATTCTACGATTACTTAGAAGTTCCTTATATTGTGACCATTGGTAATCATGACCTACTAACTAACGGTGGTGAAATATTTGATCAAATGTTTGGGGAAGATACATATTCACTCGACTTCAAGCAAAGCAGGTTTATTCTTTATAATAATAATAATTGGGAAAGCTCTTATCTAGTACCAGATCTTGATTGGATCGAAAATGAACTCACAAGCTCCACAAAGACACATAATCTATTATTCTCACATGTTTCCGCTGATGAAGAAGCACGTTTTAAACCAGAAAACATTACATCTCTTAAAAACTTAGTGGATGCCAATAGTGTAAAGTATATAGTAAATGGGCACGATCACAACCCTACCAAAGGAGTATTTGGGTCAGCAACTCGAGTTGAAGTCGGAAGCTCCTCAAAGAAAGTCTTTTTAGAATTAATTATAACTAACGGAGGAGTAAACCATGCGTTTATTTATCCTTAGTTTATTTATATTCTCATTCAATGCCTCTGCTAGATATGTCGATCAAATGAAACTTCAACATGCTGGAGAGATTGGCTATATTGCCTTTGGTTTAGGAAAAGTTATCTCTAAAAACTATTCATTTGATATTCTTTATGGCTATGTTCCTGCTGATATTGCAGGTAATGAAATAGAAACTTATTCTTTTAAAAATGATTATAAAGTTTATCGCTATGAAAAACTTAAATACTTATCTACCCTTTATATTGGTATAAACTTTTATCATGTTATTGGGCTTAAGTATCAAACAAGCCGCTTTGGATCATACCCAAGAAATTATTACAGAATGTCATCCATTAGAGTTATGCCATACCTTGGGTTGAGTGTTACCTTGAAGAATAAAAAAGATGATTTATTTCTTGAGTCAGGCGTAAATGATGTATGGCTCGTTAATTATTATAATAACCCAGATGAGATTAATCTTTCAGACTATGCATCCTTAGCTCTTGGTTGGAAGCATCCTTTTTAGAACTCTTTTAAAAACTCACAGCTTATATTTCTAAATGTATAGTCACCTTCTATATTCCCAGAGTTCGCCTTAAAAAAATAATCATTTCGCAAACGTGATAGCTTAAAGAGTGTCGTATACGTTTTTGCTTTCCTAACGATTCCTAAGTATAAAGCTGATCCAGTTCCTTGCTGTATAACTCTTGTTTCAGAGTTGAATTCATTCTCTTGGTCACTTATGAGACGTAACCCAACTCCTGCCCTAATAAAATAAGTTTCAGTTAAATAGTTTTGCCTCGAACATTGCCATAAACTCAGAGTAAGAGCTTCTAGATATTTTGGTTGTTGAAGAAATATCTTTAATACTTCTTTCCCCATAATAATCATAATGAACATTAATATTAAAATCCCAAAACTTATAAAAGGAGCCATGACTAACTTTGAAATTTAAAATTTCTCCACCATTAAAATGATCAACACCATGTTTACCCACTTTCTTGTTATCAAAACCAGGTGTATAGCTTATAGCGATATCTACTATTGGTTCCCCTTCCCCTTCGGCCCACTTTCTTCTAGAGAAAAGAGTAAAACGTGGCTCAGAAAATCCTCTTGAACTATAGTTAGAGTAGCGAGACTCTCCAGTTTTCAAATACAAAGAACTTGATTCACCATACTGGGCTGCAATTGAAAAATAAGTATTGTCTGTTATACGTTTACCAATCTCCTGTTCAACTAAAGAATGATACTCATTAAATGCTTTTGAAGTGCTTAAACTTTGCTTTAAGTTTATTTGTGCTTTTTTATGTTTTAAATACGTTCTTGAAACCCATTCCTTTAGTGGGAAAGGATTAAGTTTATGTAGCCCTTTATTCTCAAAGGCAGAGATATTACCTACAAATAGAATTAAAATTGCAAAAATGATTAACTTCATTACCCCTCATAGGTCAGATAGTGAAGAGTCAATGATAAGAAATTGAATTTGATATGACTAGATTTAGTTTGAGTTTAAGCACTCTGGAAGATGCTCAACAGCTTTCTGGATCGCTAACTTATACATTTCTAAAGTGTAGGCAGGTTTAATAAGATCAAAAGTTTTGCCCTGACCATGTGTATAATTTTGCATTTGATCGTCTTTATAAAGGGATACACTTGCCTTAGCAAAAAATTTATCAAAGACCTGAACATCTCTGCCTTTAGATAAAATAATTTTGGCCATAAAATTTGCTGGGAGATTTGAGCTAGAAAAACCTTTATCAAGCAGTGCCATCGACGTTATCTTATTCAATTCTTTATCTTCAACCTGTAGCCCATGAATTTGCTTTATCTTAATATTCACATCACAAGCAAAAACATTAGCAATGCTGAGAATAAAGACTGAAAGTAATAAAAGAGCTTGTTTCATTGAGTCTATGTTAACTAAGTACTTGCAGCGTGTCAAACTCGATTGTAAAAAAGCATACCACCATTAATATTTATAGGTGTAATACCTGATTTTTTCATAGAAATTGATGCCCATAATGAGCGGTTTCCAGATGCACAGATCACATAAACAGGTCCTTTATACTTAACCTTCATTTCCTGAAGCTTATCCTTAGTCAGCTCATTAAGCGGTAAACTTATGGCCTGAGGAATATGTTGTTGATTATATTCTCCATGAGAACGAACATCCAATACATTAAAATTTCTTTGATTTTATATATGTTTAAAGTCGCTGGCTGAAATTGTTTGAATTTTAAAAATAACAGCAAGAATCCTACCTTTAAAAACAACAGTAAGAAAAAAAATTCCACCAAAAACGAGATTCGAGTTTTCATTAAACCATTGCATTCAAAATATCCTTATAACTTAAATATATCTGAAAAAGCTTGTTGAAACTGAGGTTTCCCTAGAGCTCCAGCGGCCATTTGTGGCTCACTATCTTTAGGAATAAATAAAAGACTTGGAATACTTCTTATCCCAAACATTCCTGCAAGTTCTTGTTCTTTTTCAGTATTAACTTTATAAATAATAACTTTACCATCATACTCACTTGCTAGTTCTTCTAATATTGGAGCTACCGCTTTACAAGCGGCCACACCAATCTGCATAGAAGTCAATAAGTACTGGAGTAT
>CAXGOD010000166.1:0-5430 GCA_964011245.1 uncultured Bacteriovoracaceae bacterium
CATTACTCTAATCGCAGGATCCGAAATAATTTTAAGCAAATCTTTTTGGATAAGCTTTAATTGCTCTTTAGTTCGAAATTCTTTTTTAAGTTTAAAAAGATAAATATAACTTGCCACACTTCCAAAACTAATAAGTTTTGTAGATTTTTTATATTTTTTAGAGATATATAACTTAGGTGCTAGACCTACTCCTCTCCAAGAGGAAGAGCTATCATCTTCTATAATCCCTGCTACAGAAAAAACTTGCTCTCCAAGCTTTAGATCCTCTCCTATCTTGATCTTCATTTGGTAGGCAAGCTCTGGGCTGATCCAAGTCTTAGCAGTTGAGTCAATTGTCTTAAAACTCTCAGGGTTTGCATTCCCAGTTGTATCAATCTTTAAATATCCATATAGGGGATATTGTTGGTCGATCATCTTTATAAGAACTAAACGCGACTTATTCTTATCATTAAGCGCCTTTCCCATTGAATAAAGCTCAACAACTTCACTTGAAGCCGTCACTTTATCTTTAAGGTATTCCTGGACAAGGCCATACTCTTTTTCTTCTAAACCTCGTCTGCCTGCTAAGGAGATATCACTCCCAAGAAGAATCCTTGAGCGACTTTCAAGAGTATTGTTAACACTTGCTTTAAATGAGTGGATTAGGACGAAGCCTAAAATTCCTAGAGCTAGATTAAAAATAAATAAAAGAGAAAACCTTTTGGAGTTAATCAGCTCTCGAAAAGCAATTCGAAACAACAGTCTCATTTTAGGATCTCAAATTGATGATTTTTTAATTCATATATAGAGTCACAGTTTTGAGCCAGTTCTTGATCATGAGTAACGAGGATAAGTGTTGTATTAATTTCTTTTACCAAGTTAAAAAGAATACCCATTACTTTTTCACCAGTTTCATCATCTAAGTTTCCACTTGGCTCATCAGCAAAAATTATATCCGGTTCAGTAACAATACTCCTTGCAATAGCAACTCTTTGCTTCTCCCCCCCACTTAGTTGAGATGGAAAGTGATCATGTCTATCTGCAAGCCCAACATTAGTTAAAGCATTAAGTGCTTTTTCTTTTGGGTTATCAATATTTAATATTTCTAAAGGAAGCATTATGTTTTCTAAAGCTGAAAGATTTTGCATTAAATGAAAGTGCTGAAAAACAATTCCAACATGTTTTGCTCTATACATTGAAAGTTCATCTTCTGACATACCTACAATGTCTTTTCCATGAATAATAATCTTCCCACCGTCAGGTCTATCTAGACCTGCTCCCAAGGAAAGAAAAGTTGATTTACCACTTCCGCTTTTACCAAGGATAGCTATACTTTTTGGCTCATCAATCTGAACGGACAATCCATCAAGAACAACAAGCTCCTTAAGACCTTGCTTATATTTTTTAACTACATTTTCAAATTCTAAGATCATAAATACTCTTTTAAATATTTTAGTACATTCTCTGCGACTTTTTTATGCCCATCAATATTTGGATGGATACCATCTTCAATATTCATTTCTTTTTTACCACCTACTCCATCAAGTAAAAATGGAATAAACCCTGTATTATATTTTTTCTGAACATTTTTAAACATTTTATTAAAGTTCTTACGATATTCTTTCCCATAATTTGTTGGTAGATGCATTTCACATAGAATAATTTTTAAATTATTTTCGATTGCTAAACTGATTATCTTTTCTAAATTTTTTTGAGATTCAGAAACTTTTATTCCACGTAATCCATCATTAGCACCTAAGGCCAAAACCAAAATAGAGGGCTTGGCCTTTAAAAACCATCTAAGCCTAGAGACACCTGAAGCTGTTGTAGATCCAGAAACACCACCGTTGATCACCTTGTATTGCTTTTGATGAGTTTCATCTAGGTTTTTTTGCACAATACTAGGATAAGCATGTTCTTTATCAACACCATATCCCTCAGTTAGGGAGTCTCCTAAGAAGACAATCTTCTTTTGAGCAAAAGCCCCTGCTGAAAACGAAATAAATAGAATTAAGATCAGATTTTTCATCTTTAAAAGCTACCCTAGCTTTTACAATCAATAAAGTGCCAATTCTGGCCATTTACTCGACAACGAGCGTGAGCTATAATGTTCAAAAGGGAGTATTTATGAGTATTGTTTTTAAGTCTATCGCTGTTTTATTATTTGTTATTGCAGGGCTTCTTGGAATTACTTTTGGCGTTGGTCTACCTCTAAACTTCATCATGTAAGATGGAATTAAGTTTAATTCTTCTCAATTGCCAAGATCTCTATATTTTCATGGATAAATATAGAGATGAAAACCTAGACACAATCTCAGGTCCCAAATGGCAGCTTCTTTCTACCAGTTTCTTTGCAAACAAAGACCTCAATAAAGTAAAATCTATCGCAACACTTTTTCTAGAACAAGACCCAGATATTATAATGTTAACTGAGGTTGGTGGAAAGGAAAGTCTTGAAAACTTCAATCAATACTTCCTAGAAGATAAGTATAACGTCCTTCTAGAGGCAAGCAACTCTGACCGAGGTATTGACTTGGGATATCTTGTTAAAAAATCTCTCCCTTATACACCAGAACTTATTTCACACACTAAAGCAAAGTTAGACAATGGAAAGAAGTTTGCCCGAGGGGTTTTTGAACTAAGACTCTTAGATGGAAATAAGCCTGTCTTTATAAATTTTTTAACTCACCTTAAGTCTAAGCTAGATATGAAAAAGCAAGATTTTGAAGGAAGATCTCAAAGGGTTGCTGAAGTTAAATATTTAAAAAAGCTCTATCGTAAAAGAATGAATGAGTTTCTTGATATCCCAATCTGTGTAAGTGGAGATTTAAACGCCATTATCTACAAAGATGAAACAGAACCTGAGTTAAAGGCTCTTCTAGAAGACACTAATCTCTTAGATGTTTTTGAAATACTCGATCGGGATCTTAAAGACAGAATTACCTACTGCTATTTTGACTCAAGGCGTGATCGGTTTGATATGCAATTAGATTATATCCTTATGCCTAAAAAGTTCAAAAACGCATTAAACCCCTTTGAGACCCACGTTTTAAGCTTTGATCCCAACTCTCCAATTTTTTACCCCGATTCTTTACAAGAAAAGCTTGCCCTCCCTAGTGACCACTATCCTATTCAATGTAAAATAAATCTATAACTTATTAAAATTAATACGAAATTAACCGAATAGAAGTAACTTAATTTTACCTGGAGGATTTATGAGGTACGCATTAAATGCATTAATAGTAATTGCTATGACAATGTCTATGGCATTTGCAAAAAGTAAGAAATCAGTAACTGTTGATATTCAACTAAGCCCAGCGGGTTCTTTTCAAGCTAAGTCTACAAAAGTGAAGGGCAAGGTGGTTAAGAAGAGCGGAAAGCTTGTTGCAATAAAACTTAAAGTATCAGTTAAGTCCTTAAAAACAGGGATAGATATGAGAGATGAACATCTTCATAAAAGATTACTAGATGGTAAAAACAAAAAGATTGAGATTGTTTCTGCTACAGGTTCAGGTGGTAAAGGATCGGGGATAATTAAAGTAAAAGGTATTGAAAAACCATTTAAGTTTACCTACACAGAAGATGGTAAGTATATTACTGCTAAATTTAACTTAAAACTGAAAGATTTTAGCATCACAGATGTAAGTTATATGAGTGTTGGTGTTGAAGATGAAGTAAAAATCGTGGCAACTGTACCTCTAAAATAACAAATATATAGGTTATGGATTAACTCAATTAATCTATGGCCTTTTATAAAAACAACGATTAAAATATTTGCACCTATAAGGAGTAATTGTGACAAAAAAATCAGAAAACTTTAAAGTGTCTATTGGCGAAGGCTTCCCAATTGAGAAAGCACTAAGAAAATTTAAAAGAATGTGTGACTCATACGGTGTTGTTAAGAAATATAGAGCTAAAGAAGCTTATTCTAAACCATCAGTAGTTGAAAAAGAAAAGCGTGAAGCGGCTGAAAAAAGAAGAAGAAAAACTGCAAATAAAGCTAAAAGAGGCGGAAAGAGAATCTAACATTTTCTTTCATGCCTTTTACATGACCTTTAAACAGCTCATTTATTCACTCAAGTGTCAGAAATTATTAACTTCATGCCGTACTGTAAAATAATTACAAACTATCTATTCTTACACCAAGTTTACGTCTATAACTATCACATCTCTTTGATCATTTGATTTAGAGAAACAAGTACTCGTGGGGAATACTTGTTTTTGGGAAAACTATTTAGGGGAATTCAATGAAAGTTGTAATCATGTTGGCCTTACTGGCTTCTGGGAATTTATTTGCAAAAACTCAAAACTGCCGTGACGCTGTCGTAAAAGCTCAAAAATCATTAGGAAAAAATATTTCTGCTAGTGACTTTTCAACTATGACATTTGATGATTACAATATTACTGCTTCAGAATTTAATGATCTAACAAGTGAAGAACAAGGCGAAATCTATAAGCAAGTTAAACCACTTTCAGTAATGGTTGATGAGACGATTAGTGATTTAAGTCGATCAATTAACTATTATGCAAATAGCTACTATGCTTTTTACATGATGGATGAAATCGATGAGATGAGAGATATGAGAGATGGTCTTCGTACTTGTGAGATGGAAAAATAATTACAGATATTTTTTAATATAGAGGGTCTTCTGTTTTTAGAAGGTCTTTTTATTTTTAGAAGAACATATAGATTGAGCTTCCTAAGGTCGTGTCTGTTTGTTTAAATTCTTTTTCTTCATTATCCTTAGTTATCTTTTGCATGTCTAAAAATAAATCAAGCCCCCATCCATTATTATTAAACTTAAAATAGCCTTTAAAACCAGTTGCACTTCTACTATCTAGGTAAGAGTTCTTTCCCTCTAAATCATAGTTAACATCAATAGCTAAAATCATTGAACCTAGGTTCATCAATAGTTGATGGTAAACAATTCGAAGGAAATTAATATTTTCAGCTTCAACCTTTATAGAAGTAGTATCAACAACAGAATAAGAAGCATCAAAATCACTTACTTGCTTAAAACTAAGAGCTCCCCAGCTAGTAAAGATTAACTTTACTCCCAGGTCATAAACAGAACCAGAGTGTGCTTTACTATTGGTTATAATATTATCTTCATCAACAAAGGTATAACTCTTCTTACCAACACCTAAATTCATATGAAAAAAATGAGACATAGACCAAGTGTACAATAATTTGTAATTCATATTGCTTGGACTAACTATAACCCCTTCAGTCGAGTCTGTTTTTGATGTTCCATCAACAGTTGCTGAGGTTGAAGCTAATTCTAATCCAAATGAATGCCCAGCAAGTGCATTAATTGAAAGAAGAGATATAAAGGTAATTAGTAAGAAGTATTTCACAGTATTATCTTATATAAATTTACACTTGAGTGCTACTAGGCATCGCTTAATTTTTAATAAAAAAAGCCCCGCGTTGCGCGGGCCTAAACTGAG
>CAXGOD010000167.1:0-5409 GCA_964011245.1 uncultured Bacteriovoracaceae bacterium
AGGTCCAATAACCCATGTTTGACCTTCTTCAAGTTTCAAAGGAGTTGAAACTTTATCTACACGAATCTTTGGACCTTGAAGATCACATAGAATTGCGACTTCATATCCTGTATTTAAACTTGCCTGGCGTATGTTCTTTATAACTTCAGCATGTCCATCATGAGTTCCATGACTCATATTTAGACGGCAGACGTTCATTCCGGCCATAATAAGTTTTTCAATCATTTCGACAGTATTCGAGCTTGGACCAATAGTGGCCACAATTTTTGCGCGACGAGACATTTTTCCCCCAAATGTGTAGTAAGGGTTCAATCTAACGCAGAGAATTTAGGCTGTAAAGTTAACTTTAGATTAAGATCTAGCGTTCTTAGCTGTTAATGATGCAAATCTCTCCATTTCCTGGATCTTTGTACGATTTACGTCTTGTAGCTTAGTTATACGTGTCTCATATTGAGTGATCAAACGTTGTTTCTCGTCCTTGCTAGCAGCATTTAGTCGCATCTGCTCTCTTTCAGAAAAACGTTTATTTTGATCGATGATTTTCTGAAATTTCTCAGAATCATCTTTAATTTTATTTTCATAATCAAAAGTTAATTGATTAAGTTTCTTTTCATTTCCAAGTCTCATTTCATTTAGTTTTTGATTAAAGTTCTTTTGCATCCCAGCTATGCTTTGACGTAGTTGCTCTTGCTTAGATTTAGCTGCTGATCTCTCAAGCTTAATCTCATTTTCAGATGTCTCTTTAAAAGCTTTTTGTTGCCTTTCAACTTCTTTAGTTGAGGCACGAGATACCTGAAGTATTTTATTTTCCATCGTACTTCTAATTTCTTTATTTTGTAATTCTAAATCACTAATTCTTTTTTCATAACCTTCTTTAATCTTTTCAATTTTTTCTTCATTCTTTTCTTTTTGCTCATCTACAACGACAGAGTTTTGTTCATGAATTCTTTTTTGAAGCTCAGCCTTTTCTCTATTCGATTCAAGTCTTGCTGCTTCAAATGACTTATGAGAGTTTTCATTTGCTCTAGTCATGCTATTGTTAAATTGCTCTTTTAATGAAGTAATCTTTTTCTTTGCTTCACTTTGCTCTTTATTTACTTTAGTTACACCAACTTTTTTCTCATATTCTATTGATGTTTTGTGATGTTCATTAGCTCTGGCCTTCTCAAGTCTTTCAGCTGTTCTTTCTTTTAAGTTTTCTTGATTCAAATGATTCTTCATTTCTTCTTTTTCACGAGCATTTTTAATTTTTATATCCTCGTATGTATCATTAAACTTATTTTGAGCTGATTCACTAGACTTTGCATACTCTTGTGCTAATTGATTTCTCTCATTAAACAATCTATCAACTTGTTTATCTCGATTTGCATCTGCAATTTCGTTTAGTTTCTGTTGGTTTTCATGATTTGTACTACCGGCGCCAATCCCATTTCGCTTGTTAGCATATTCAAGATCTCTAACATTCTTATTAAAAGCCTTTTCTTGTTTCATGAATTTATCACGAAATATCTGGTTTTGATTTTTTATTTCTTTCTGCTGAGTTTGAACTAGTCTCTTAGATTGCTTATCAGATTGATCTGAAAGCTGTCTAACTTTGCTCTCTGTGTCTTCAACAACTTTATTAAAACGCTCTTTCGATCTGTCTCGACTAGTAACTAGCTCTTTAGCTTGAGTTTCACGCATATTAGCTACATCACGCATAACTCTATCTTTCAAATCATTTCTTTTATCTATCTCTGATTTTTGAAGATCATTGACTTGCTTTTCGTGAGCCGCTTGAGTTGCTCTTTTTTCGCCATTCATCTTGTCTTGAATATTAGCATTGTCACCAGAGGTGTTCTTTTTAAACTCAGCAACTTCAGTTTCTGCTTGGTTTCTAGTTCTTACAACACTTTCTTCATAATTCTTTTTATCAATTTTAGCTTTTTTAGCTGTTTGCTCATCTCTATTTTCAAGATTGCTTTTATAATCTTTTTGAAGGTCACTCATTCTTTCATTAAAGCTCTTAAGATTACCTTTGCTAAGATTATGAAATTCAGATTTCTCTTCATTAAGAGCTTTTTCATATAATTTATTTTTTTGAGCTAATGCTTCTTTTTGAGTCTTATCCATTGAAGTGTAACGATCTTCGTAGTTTTTCTCCATGCCGGCCTTATCTTTCATATAGGCCTCACGTTGATCAGTCACGCGCTTATCATGAGTCGCTTTAGACGTCTCCATATGATCTTTGTGAGCACGGTTATTATCAGCTATATTCTTCTGATATAACTCGCGTTCTCTATCTAATCTTTTGCTATAATCAACACCATTCATGGTATCAGTCACCTCTTGTACGTAATGGCCTTCCATGGCCCTATTACAACTATAGCATGTAAGAAGATTGATTGAGTCGGGGTAAATTTTGCATTATTTACCCCGATATCTGACTATTTTTGACTATTTTTTGAGCTCAGAATCGATGATTTCTGAGAATACTTCAATTGGTTGTGCACCAGTAATTTGTTGTCCATTAACATAAAAAGTTGGAGTCGATTTAACACCTACATTTTTACCCTGATCCATATCCTCATGAATTTGATCATGGTATTTTTTGTTATCTAAACAATCGTTGAATTTCTTAGTATCAACACCAATGCTTTTTGCTGTGGCTTTAAGGCCTTCAATACTTAACTTTGATTGGTCCGCAAACATTGCATCATGCATCTTCCAAAAATATGTTGTCTTTTGCTCATTAGCACAAAGTGAAGCGATGGCAGCATCTTTTGCTTGGCTATGAAATGGTAGTGGAAATTGCTTGAAGGCAATCTTAACTTTTTTCCCATACTTCTTCTTGATTTGCTTTAAGATATCAGCAGCTCTTGCACAAAATGGACATTGAAAATCAGAGAATTCGACAACTTCAACTTTAGCTTTTGTACCACCAGCAAAAGGGGCATTTCCAACTTTAACATCATAGCTTGGTCTTCTTGGCTTTTGAATAAAAACTTCAATTGGATTCTTCTTAGTTTTACTACCTAGCCACTTATCAACCATCTTCTTTTTCTCTTCAACTAAAAGATAGTTTTTAATTCTTTCTTTAATTTGTGGATTTATACTTTGAGCTGGAATCTTTTTCTCTTTAATAAAAGCTTCAATTTTCTTTTTAGAGACCTTAGCTTTCCCTGCAATATACTTATCCATGTACTCATCATTAGAAAGACCCTTTTTCTTTGGATCTTCATTCATCATTTTTTCGATAACTAATGCTTTTAATTTGTTGAATTTGATATCAAAGATTTTTTGTTCAGCTTCATAAATGTCTGACTCAATACCATTGATTAATTCCTTTTCAGTGATTGTAACGTTACCAACTTTTGCTGCAACTCCATCACCAACTGGCTTTTTATAAACAAAGCTCGGATTAGTGTTTCCTTTTGTACAAGAAAATGCAAAAAGGATTGTAACTGTAATCAGCGCCAATAATTTCCATTGTAATTTCACGAAGACTCCTTTCATCATAATATAATTGTCAAAATGATACATGATTGAAATTAAAAGGGGAACCTGAAGATATTAGTTATGTAGAGTCTTTAGTTGAGTAATAAACTCTTGATACACAGCAGAAGATTTTTTTAGATCCTCGTGCTTGCCTGAATCAATTAGCTTCCCATCTTCCATCACCAAAATCTTATTAGCATTAACAATAGTCTCTATCCTATGGGCCACAATGATGGTCAAAGATTTTTCTTGGATGAGAAGGACTAATTTCCTAAGGGCCTCTTCCAGATCAGAGTCAAGACCAGAAGAGATTTCATCAAAAAGGACAATTGGCTTAGTCAAAAAACAGGATCGTAACGCAGAGATTAATTGTTTTTGCCCAAGAGATAATTCTTTAACATTGATCTTTGTATCTCCGTTTATCCCCCAGGCCTTAAGATATGGAATATCTCTTAATACTGAGTCCCAGAAAGTTTCGAATTCTGTGTTCGCTTCATCAGAGAATGTAATATTAAAGCGTAAGCTTTCAGAGAAAACATGTGAGTCTTGGCTTACAATACTAACTTGTCTTTTATAATTATCTAGTTCAGATATATTACTGCCAGAAAAAGTAATATCATCACTATCTTCAGTCTCTAACTTTATTTCAGAATCAATTGCCAAAATATCTGTCGCTAAAATTTTTAAAAGAGTCGATTTTCCACTTCCTGAAAGACCAACGATTCCAATTAGCTCTCCCGCCTTAGCACTAAACTCAATATTTGAAAGTCCAAATGCTACAGACCTTTCTTCTTCTAGCTTTTTCTCTGGGTACTTAAAGCTATCTACTTTAACTTCAAGTTCTTTAAATTGAACTTTACTAAAGTCATCTTCAAAGTTGATCTTTGGAAGAGTCAAAATATCACGATTAAACTCTTGAATTCGTACTATCCCTGACTTTGCTCTTTGAATGGAAGAAATCTTAGAAGCAACTTCTTTAATTGGCTGAATAGACCTTTGAATTAAGTCAACGATCGCTGCTAGAATTGCCATCTCGGTAATATTACTATATGGAAAAATAAAAACAAGAATCGCTAAGAGAATTGGAAATAAACTTTCTGCAATTGCAAAGTAACTAGCATCCCAAACATTAGCCTTTAGCTGTTTTTTTAGGAAGTCTTCAAATACATCATATGATTTATCTGAAGCATAATCCTTGTTAGGAGTATGATAAGTATACCTAAAACCACCTGTGATATTGGCAACTACTCGGGACATATTCCCCATAGATTTTCTTACTTCCATATAGATTTTGGCCATTTTTTTACTACCGATAACGAGTAATATACAGGCCACAACCTCAGTAATAATTAACGTAATTCCTGATGTTGTATTCAAACTTATAAAACTTATTAAACATGAAATAATAAAAGCAAAATCAATGAAGATCTTAAAACTACCAGAACTCACAAGTTCAATAACAGCTTCGGTATCACTTAAGATACGAGATAAAACTTCCCCCATTGGATACTTATTATCACCGTGTTTAGTGGCACCAATAGACTCATAACTTTTGATCCAGTTAGAAAAACTAATTGTTCGAATATGCTGTAATAAATGCTGAACATAGCGAGTAAGACTTAACTGATAAGTAACTTGAACTAAGTATTCACAAATAAATAAGGTTCCAAGCTTCCAAAGAACTGGATAGAAATTTTCCTTTTGATCATAACTCGCATACAACTCAGAGATTAGCCTTGGAGTTATATATCCAAGATATGAAGCTCCCCCTAAAGCGATTACAATCAATGCAATTAATTTCTTCCTCTCTGGTAAAAATAGATATTCAGACAAGCTGTTTTGCGAAGTATTCACTTAGCTTACTCTCCTTGCCTAGTTCTACTTGGACATTCCCCATTGAAGCCTGTCCATTTTCTTTTTCTAAAAAGACTA
>CAXGOD010000168.1:0-5396 GCA_964011245.1 uncultured Bacteriovoracaceae bacterium
TAGTTCACCACGAGCTACAGAAGCAGCATCCATAGTACATTTACCTTCTGGATAAAATGCTAAATATTTATTTCCATAGTAGTAAGAACAGTATCTCTGTGCTGGCTCGTAGTCATAGTACTCACAGCTATACTTTTGAGACTTTTCGTATGTCATACATGAAGCTTTAACGACGCCATATAGATCTTGCTTCTTTTGTTTTTTCGTTGGCTTGTATTCTTCTCCACGTGCTTCATGTGCCATTTGCTTAGAACAAGTATTTGTTGTGTAGTACGGAAGAGAACCTTCACCATATTTCTTTTTACACCATTTCACTGCCCCTTTATCATGTGATAAAGACTTACAACCATAAAATTGGCCATAAAGCTCATCTAGGCATACAGCCTGAACCTGAACTGAAAATAGTAAAATAAAGATGGTCAGCAATCTTCCCATTAAATCTCCTTAGCATATGAATATGCATTAAGATGCAATTTAGATGCCAGGAAATGATAATAAAAATGAGTACTTAGAATAGAAATAATGTCTATTTTTACAGGACTGTATAGTTTTTTTATAAATAGATTTTATTTTGTCTTGTTCGACTCTACACTACTTTCAGTAGACGCCACTTGTCGACCTTCTGGCCATTCCAGTGAATAGATAACTCCGGCTATTAATCCGGTAGCAATTAGAGCTAATACTAAGAATTGATTGTATTTAATCTTATTCATAGTAGATTTATCGGTTATTAAACAAAAACCTTTAATACATAAATCCCTGAAATATAGTGTGTAAAAATGAAATACCACTAAAAATATGATGCCAATCGGTATTCACTTATGTATATTCCGAAAACTTAATATTGAGGAGAATTATATGGCCAGTAAAATTTGGGACAAAGTAGGAATATGTGCATCTGGATTATGTCTAGTTCATTGCCTTGCAACACCAGTTATACTTTTGATTTTTCCAACCTTTAAATTGGCCTTCTTAGAGCATCATGCAATTCACGAAGTATTAGGTGTCCTAGTAGTAAGTTCTGTTCTAATTGCTGTTTATCCTCAATGCCGAAAGCACGGTCATAAAGATATAATTGGCTTCGCATTAGGTGGAGTTCTTTTTATCCTAGCAGGGGTTTTCTTTGGTCATGACCTAGGTGAGGAACTTGAGCATGGTTTAACTATTGTTGGTTCCATTCTGCTTCTTACGGCTCATGTGAAAAATATTAAGGTTAGACATGGAAAATGTGAAACGACTCAATGTAATTCACAATCTCACGACAATAAAAAAGCTTTGAATTAAGGCCTAAATTAAGCTGTAGTTTTTTCATTAGGGTTGAGTCATTTACATAATTTTTGTATCTAACTCTAGAATAGCTAATAGGGGAATTAGAATGGGGAAAAGGTGGAATTATTGTGTTGCTAATAGCAATATCTGTAACAAGCTGTGGTCAGAAAAAATCTAAAAAAAATAGCATTGCTGCTTATCAAAAACAATCTTCGCATCCAGTAAAATTAAAACATCTTTACAGCAACTGTCCAAGAGTTATGGCCCAGTCAACGAATAAAGAATTTAACCTCGACTTTCTAATTAATGGTTATAATCAAACGAAAAGCTTAGATTTCTCTGACCTTTTAGTTGGTAAAAAACTAAAAAGTAAAAATGAAATCACATCTACAACAAGTAGCTATGAAGACATGACGACTTATAAAACTTGGTGGAATAGTATCTATAAAAGATGGGATGTGAACCAAACTCCTCTATCAAACTCAATTATTACAAATGAAAAAGATGTTGAGATTTGCCCAGGTTATTCTGATTATACTGGATCAAATTTTGAAAGTGCAGCTTTAAGCATTACATATATTATTAAGAAAACGAATAAAGCGGTTATGGCCGTTGCACCAGACCTTTCAATCTCGCCTATTAAAGTTAAAGTTGCTCCTCTATATGGAAAGGAATACATCGCAAAAGAAAATGGAAAGAAATACATCTACACAATGTATGATACTGATAATGCTTTCTACAAACCATGGGATCACACAATTCATTTTCTTCCTCAATCGGAAGAAGGCTTAGAGCAAAATGTCTTTGGTAAAAAACCATTATGGAAAATTCCAATGGTTGCTTCACATGAATATGGCCATCACTTATTCAGCATGATTTACCCAAAATATACTGAATACTATTCTAGTGATTTCCATACTCATGAAAATTGCTTTGATAGTAGTGGTGATACTCTACACGATCACTCACAAAAGCTTGAAGGGGAATCTGTTTTTAGAACACCAAAAGATGTAGATAATATTAGATCTCTAAATGAAGGTTTCGCAGATCTTGTTTCTTTTTACTCTTTAGATGATAATGAAAATGGTCTTTCCAATGTAACTTGTATGGAAATCTCAAGAGATGTTGATTCATCATACTTTGCAGATGGATCTCCCAAGGTATTTAGCGGAGCTGTTCGAGACATTTTTTATTCGTATACAAAAGAAGAGTCTGATGGAGATTGTGAGACACCAAACTATCAGGACATCCATTTAACCGGTGCTATTTTTGCTCATGCAACAGATGAAGTATTAAATATGTTTACGACTGACAAATCACTAAAGCTTAAAACAGTTATTAATTGGTTAAAGAAAATGAATATTGAACACAATAGTATAAAAGGTGCTTACAGAGACCAGCAATTTGAAATCTCTTTTTCACTACTCGTAAAAACTGCTTTAGAGGACTTCGGACAAGTTGAAAACAAAGAGATTTGTAGTAAGGTTGCTAAGTACTTTCCAAAAGCATCAGATTTAGAATACAACGATAGATACTACTTAGGAGAATGTAGGAGATTCTAACTTGAAGGTTTTTTTACAGGCTTAAATCTTTTCCTAAACAGTAGTTTTTTCAATGTTCTAAAAAGGTACTGTGTTACAAGTCCAAAATCGATTTTCCCTATACAACAAAGTTCATCCCCTTTTTGCCAACTAGGATTCATCTTTTCAAAGAACGCTATTTTAGGATTATTCTCAAGCATAACTTTCGAAATAGGAGCAACGGAGTGCTTTAGACGATCATAACTATCTAAGGCTTTGATAATAAATTTATCTTTTTGATATTGCTCTCTATAGAGGTCTATTGCAAATTGCTCAATAATCTCATTATATTTTATGGGTGTATCTTTATCGTAACGAGGATAATAATTTTTAAAGTTATTAGCTAGTAACAGATATGTCTTGAAGCCTTTAGAAATCAGAAACCAATAAACTTCACTTTTAGGGTGTTTCAATTTTATTTTTAAAACATTTTTAAAAAATTCCATTGTAAGTGCAGTTCCACCCCAAAAGTTGTTATCAATAACAGTATCTCCACTAAAGACACCATAAATTGTTTTCACTTTTGAATGGATTTGAACCTCAGTTATAGTCGAAAAACCACGAAGTATGCCCTCTTTATCTTCAAGGAGAATAGACTTCTCTTTGGCATTTAAATCTTCATAAAACTTATCTTCATGAGTGTTTTCATAATAAGTTTGAAAAAGCTTAAACATATCATTTTTGAACTTTAGAGAAAGCTCATTAACATTTACTGTTCTGGCAAAAAGCTTCCCCACTAATGAACGATCTTGTGGTATTTGTTTAGATCACTGAAAGTATAAGATTTCTTATCCTTCCCACACCAATTAATCTCTGCGTGAACACTGCCTGCAAAGTCAGCTAGCCCAAAGAGTATTCTATTTTCACTTTGAGCATTAAATCCGTTCACAACGACTTTTTCTCTCATTTGTTTTAGATCACCTTTAATTGTCACAACTGAGCCAATAGCTTCCTTATTACATTCTTTTTTATTTGATGAAATATCAAAACCAATCCAATTTTTGTCTCCTGCAAGATTGTTCTTATAAATTGATGGTTCAGAAAACATATGAGTGACAACAAGATCTAGCTTTCCATCATTATTTAAATCAACCATTGAAACACCACGAGAGTTTGTTTCTTCGTTTAGCCCAACTTGTGAAGCCACATCTACAAACTTATTAGAGATCATGGCCCCTTGGTTTAGATAAACTCTATTCTTTTCTTTTCCATAAATACAAAAGCCTCTGATATCACCCCATTTATTAGTATAACGGTGAAAACTTGGAGCAGACCTTGCGATCTTTTCATTTACATACCAATAATCGGGACAGTCCTCCCACTTCTTATCAATAGTATCATCTACCATTCCATTGGCCTGAACTAGATCGACCCATCCATTGAGATCTAAATCACCTGCTGCGGCTCCCCAACCAAAACGATTCTCATTTAAGGATCCTGTTTTAGTCGCCATCTCTTTTGGAGCTAATTCACCGCGATCATTCTTCATCCACATCCAAAGGAGGCTTCCCTCTGCCTGATAAGCATGATGAACATTTGAGATATATACATCACTTGAGCCGTTATTATCAAAGTCAGCGATTGTTGCATTCATTCCTTTATAAGTATCTCGTCCTATATCACCAAACATCTTTCCTTTTATGTTTTTAAAAGTCTTTCCTTGCTGATTATAATAGAGATCATCAGCACCGAAATCATTCGCGACATATAAATCAACCCACCCATCTTGATTAAAGTCCGCTGTGGCAATTGCAAGCGACCAACGTGTTTCAGGAAGGTTCATTTTTTGAGTGTCTTGGAGTTCAAACGTCCCATCTTCTTTTTGAATCCAAAGCTCATTAGTTCCGCCATTATTCGCCATATGCCAACTAGCATGCATGAAATTAAACATTCTTTCATCACCTTTATACTCTGGCTTTGGCAGTTTAAATAAATTTAACTTTTGAGGTTTATCAGCTGGATAATCAGGAAGATGCTTAGGCCAAACATTTCCAATGATAATATCTAGACGCCCATCATTATTAAAGTCAAAGAAGTTTGCAATGATGGAATTTGTATAATGTTTAAGCCCTACCTTTTCAGTGACATCAATAAACTTCAACGAACCAGTTTCCTTGAGCATATTTTTTAAAAGATATGAGGCTCCGAAAGCATAAGTGATAAATAAGTCTCGATCACCATCATTGTCATAGTCAACAAACATACCATTTGAAGCAATGCCATACTCTTCTATGTTTTTTGATTGCTCTGAAATTGGAAGTTCAACTCTTTCAAACTTAAAGTCACCTTTATTAATATAGAGAGAGCTTCTATGCTCATCATTTTTAATCGGAAAACTAAAGTAAAGATCCATAAGACCATCATTATTAATATCCCCGGCAGCCACTGAATCTCCAACTGACATAAGCCACTTTGCTAAATGCTGAATTCTTGGATCTACTCTTTCTAGTGTTTCCCCCATAACAGGATCAATTCCCGACTCTGAAGGAAGAATCTTTTCGAATTTAAGATCTAAGTTATGTAAGTATGTTGATGGAGCAATAACTG
>CAXGOD010000169.1:0-5386 GCA_964011245.1 uncultured Bacteriovoracaceae bacterium
CATCAGTTAATTTATACTTTTGTTGTGGGGTAGCACCTTTAAACAGACTAGAAAACCCGGGCATTTTTTTAAATATATTCATCGAGAGTTCATGAATTTCTTCAGGATCTTTCTTGAAGGCGAAGTATTTAAATAGTGGATATAAATTCATAGCTTTTATATACAGTTTTAAAAATAATGATTCAATCAATATTTACTGTTTATTTTTCAAAGACTTGGTACAATTATTGAATGAATTTCTTAATATCTATAATTTTAATTTTCCTTTTCTCAACAAATGTTTTTGCTTATAAACATTTGAAAACAAGTAACTTTGATCTGAGAACTAAAACAATTTTATTAAGTATAGCTGAGCAAAAAGCAACATCATATGAGATACATAAAAGTGTCAGTGATGAGTACTTCTTAGATATTCAAAAAAAATCAAAAAAACTTGAAAGAACAAAAATTTCTAATTTTACAGCAGAGAAGTATGACAATTTTTTTGTATCAATGTTTATTAATTTAAAATATTCCCTTCCTCCTTTTTCAGGAAAAAGCTGTAGTAAAATCTATACTTTGTCGATGAGGGGAGAGACTCAAAATATTTGTAAAGGTGAAAAAGAAAAGTTGTCTATAATGGCAATTCTTTTAGATAAAATCAAAAAAATATACGTTAAATAAAGGATTAATCCATCATGAAACTCAAACTGCTTTTATTGCTCTTAGTTGTTACTGTAGATGTTTATGCTCAAAATAAAGCGACACTTATGTCATCAGAAAATGACAAAAGTAAAACCTCAAAAGACAAATCGGCATTATCACTCATTAGTAATAGGCTTCCATATACTAAGGAGCAAGTTCTAGGGAATATCCTGAAAGGTGCTCTTGAGAATATGCACTTTGTTAAGAAGAGAATTAATGATGATTTATCTGAAGATGCATTTAAGCTTTTTATCGAAAAAATAGACTATGGAAAACAATTTCTTTTAAAAGAAGATATTAAAAAACTAGATAGGTTTGATGAAGAGATGGATGACCAACTTAAAAATGGTAATTTAGCTCTTATGGATAATGCTCAAATCATTCTAAAAAAGAGAATAGGGATGCTTGAGAAGTATGTTGAGAATCTTTTAAAAAAACCTTTTAACTTTAAGGAAAAAGAGCACTTTGAAACTGACTCTAAAAAGAGAACATTTTTAAGATCAGAAAAAGAGCTTAAAGAGCGTTGGAGAAAGATGCTAAAACTTGATGTTATTGGCTCGTTTGTTGATATGAAAGATGAGCAGGAAGGTAAAAATCAGACTGATGAAATGAAAAAAAATACAGCTAAGAAAAATACAGCTAAAAAGAAAACGAAGAAAAAGAAGCTTAATGATAAAGACTTAGAAGCTAAAGCAAGAGAAAAAGTAGCTAAACGTTATAAGAAGATTTTTAAAAGACTTACAGAGAATAGAAAAAGTGACAACTTAGATAAGTTCTATAATTCATTGGCAAAAGTTTACGATCCACATACTCAATATCTTGTTCCTGAAGAGAAGGAAGATTTTGATATCGACATGAGTGGAAAACTTGAAGGTATTGGAGCTCTACTTCGTGAAGAGAGCTCTTATATAAAGGTTGAAAGAATTATTCCAGGGAGTGCTTCTTGGAGAGGAAAGGATTTAAAAGCAGAAGATATTATTCTTGGTGTTGGACAAGGAGAAGAGGAACCTGTTGATATTGTTGATATGAATCTTCGTGATGCAGTAAAGTTAATTCGTGGGAAAAAAGGAACAACAGTAAAGTTAACTGTAAAAAGACCTGATGGATCAACCAAGGTTATTCCGATTGTAAGGGACGAAGTTGTTATTGAAGAATCATATGTTAAAAGCTCAGTGATTGAACATAAAAAATTAAATGAAAAGATTGGCTATATTCATGTTCCAAAATTTTATAGAGACTTTAATGACTCTAAAGGAAGAAACTGTTCTGATGATGTTAAGACAGAGCTCGCTAAACTTAAAAAGAAAAATGTTCAAGGTGTTATTTTAGATTTACGTAATAATGGTGGTGGTGCTCTTGAAGATGCAAGGCTTATGTCAGGTTTATTTATTAAGAAAGGTCCAATTGTTCAAGTTAAGGCTTCAACAGGTGGAAAGGATGTTCTTACGGATACTGATGGTAAAATCTTTTATAAAGATCCTGTAATCGTTCTTGTTAATCGTTTTAGTGCCTCAGCCTCAGAGATCGTTGCAGCTGCATTACAAGATTATGGAAGAGCAGTTGTTGTTGGAACGGGTGAACAAACACATGGTAAGGGAACTGTTCAAGCTGTGGTTGGACTTGATGGTTATGTAAGTCCAATGGCCAAAGCTTATGCGCCATTTGGAGCTTTAAAAATTACCATACAAATGTTCTATAGAGTTAATGGTGGATCAACTCAGTTTAAGGGTGTTGAACCTGATATCAAACTTCCAGATGAGTTTGGGTATATTGACTCAGGTGAGAGATCATTAGACTTTGCTATTCCATATGGAGAGATTGATAAAGTTCCTTTTACTCCATGGAAAGAGTATAGCTATGACCTAAAAAAACTTTCTAAAAGTAGTAAGAAAAGAGTTTCTAAGTCTAAAAAATTCAAGAAAGTTGTAGACTCTGTAAAATGGTACAAAAAGAGAAAAGATAATTCTGAAAGAGTTATTACTTTAAAAGATATCATTAAGTACAAAGAAGATGCTTTTAAAAAGTCTGAAGAATTCAAAATTAAAGAGATCAACAAGGACTTAAAAGTTACGTCGAACCAAAAAGTTAGAGATGATGTCGATAAAGAGAATGTTAAGGAGTTTATTGAGAAGCTTCAAAAAGATCCGGTTATTGAGGAAGTTATGTACATCTTTAAGGATATTATAAAGTCATAGATGAAAAAAAAAGATTTAAAGGTTGTAGATATTAATGATCTACAACCTGAATCCCCTGATATAGATGATGTTGAAGAAATAATTATTGATGCCAAAATCAATATTGAAGATATTCAAACAGGGGCACCGTCAGTAAGTGTAGAGCCCAAAAAAATAATTTCAGAAGCTAAAACTGACTACCATTCTAAAAAAATAGATTCTTCCATAATCAATAGTCCTAGATTTAAAAACTATAAAGGAAATGGATCACAACAAAGTGTTGTTAAATTTATGTCAGAAAAATATCGTTTTGATAGAAAGAGATACAACAAATTAAGAACAGGAGTATTGTTGGGGATATTGGCTCTTGGTTTTGCTCATCGTTTTTGGGAAAATCCATTTGAAGAAATGAGCTTTCTAGGCTCTCTACGTGGTATATACTTTCTACCTATTGCAAAGGCCTATGATGTATTTAGTCGTTTCTATATATTTCTAGCGGCCATATTTATGTACTTATTTCCGTTAAAGCAAAATACTGATACCCAGGTCATTATTTCTTATGATGATATTATAGTTCCAAGCCAGGTTTTTGCTCTTAGTCGTCCAGTAAAGACACGTGTTAAGTGGGATGCTATTAAATCTGTTGAGTTTAAGAAACGTTATAACGTTCCATTTGTTCAGCTTATCAATATAAAAGGTGAACTAGTAGGTGAGATTCGATTGGACTTTGATGATATGGATAGATTCTATGAGGTCCTCGATACCTATTGTCCTCCTAAAAATCCCTTGAGAAATTTATTTACGAATACTTAAGATTCTTGATAATCTTTTGCAAAAGATTTTCCAAGGATTGATCCATGTTGTCAAAGACATTTGATAAGCACACATACTACGAAAAAGCCGTTCAAAACCCAAGTAATGAGGTCGAATTTTTTAATGATAAGTTTCAAGAGTTAAGAGGACGTAAGGCCTTTACTTTAAGAGAAGACTTTTGTGGAACAGCAGCAATTTCTTGTAAGTGGGTTGACCAAAGTCCTGAGCATACAGCGTGGGGGATTGATTTAGATCCAGACCCAATTGAGTATGGTAAAAAGGTTCATTTAGCGCCATTAAATGCTGCGGCTCAAAAAAGAATGAATTATATTGAAGGTAATGTTCTTAATTCTGGAACTCCCAAAGTGGATATCTGTTTTGCTTTCAACTTTTCTTATTTTATTTTTAAGCAAAGAAAACAATTATTAGACTATTTTAAAGCAGCTCATGAAGCTCTAAATGATGATGGTGTTTTCTTTATTGACCTGTTTGGTGGGCCAGATAGTATTACTGAAATGACTGATGTTATTAAGCATGATGGTTTTAAGTATTATTGGGAATGCCAAGAATTCAATCCAATGAATAATCACTGTAAATTTGCGATTCATTTTAAGCTCAAAGGTGAACAAAAACGTAAGAACGTTTTCGTTTATGAGTGGAGAATGTATGGAATGGCAGAGCTTCGTGATCTTCTTGAAGAAGCTGGTTTTAAAACAACTGTTGGCTACTGGGAAGAAGATGATGAAGATGATGATGGTGGAAATGGAGTTTTCTATCCAACTGAGGATGCTGAGCAATGTGATGCTTGGGTAACTTATATCGCAGCTTTAAAATAACTTTTAAAGTGAGATTTGTTCCATAATATCAATAATTTTTTGAAATCTATGGGTCGGATATTTGTCACGCATTCTATTAATCAGTGCAGGGAAGTTTAGGTCTTTCCCAGCTCTAATGATTTGATCTGTAACTTCTTCCGCAATAATAAAAACAATTGTCATTGGACTTAAGTTTCCGCCATAAGTCTCTGAGAAGCCAATTCCATGGGTAATTCCATGATGTTGTCTAATGATTTGGTCTGCGCCCATTGGGGCATGAGGATATTTTTGAATCATCTCTGCAGCTAGTTGTGCATGTTTACTAACAAGCTCTCTGGCCTTTGGATCAAGATTACTATTTTTTAAGTCAGCTTCTGAATGGATCATGGCCAGCTCATCATTTTGCAGCATAATATCGTGGAAAAAAGCTACAAATGAGATCTTCTTTACTTGATCAGAATTTCCCCAATCAATATGTTCCATCATATGATTACAAATATAAGTCAAAATCTGGCCATGTTTAAATAAGTAACCTGCTTTATTAGACATAAGTCTTGCTATAAGTTTACCCATTTTAGGATATTTTTTAGCGTTGTTTGCCATCATTTTCATTTGCTTATTAGCAAGCTTTGTTGTTTCTTCTGTAATACCAACAAGAGACAATTTTTGACTTAGTAGTTGTTGCCCCATTTCTGCTGCAGCAATCTGTTCGTTTTCATTTAGGTCTTCTATTTCAATCTTTGCAACTAACTCTTGAGTTACGTTTGTTACAAAAGTTAATCTATCATTTTTCATAACATAAAGATTAGCAACGCCTTCTTGTATATAGTTCTTAATAACAGTTGCATCAAACTCTTCGTTAGCACTAAGCTTTTTTTTATATGATCCCTCATTGTCGAT
>CAXGOD010000170.1:0-5361 GCA_964011245.1 uncultured Bacteriovoracaceae bacterium
CATCAAGGTCATTAGTTATAGGAATGTCACCGGTTTCATCTTCAGTGGCCATAACAGGGGCATGATCATTTTCCTCGACTATATCAATTTCATCGTCTTCATCGAAGACTTCAACGTCAATATCTTCTTCGTCAAACTGCGAAATATCATGTTCACCTGTTGAGTCCTCTACAGATTTTTTCTTTTTAAATTTCTTGAATAAGTTACGAATTTTACTCATGTATCTATTCTCATAAAATTTTTAACATTGCGCAAGTAGAAGTATTGAATAATAAATAAATGTGTTTTGGTCGGGTACTCTAAAGTATACTTTGAAGGTTAGATTTTTTATAATTTTAGATGATGAAACTATTTTTATTTACCATTTTTATACTTACCGCTACTTCTTGTTCAACGAAAAGCAAAAAATTATTCGATCCAAATGATTTGGAAAGCGCGCTATCAAGCATTAAAGAAAAAGAAGACAATTATGGATCTTCTTTAAAGGACGCAAATTCATTCCTTGATAAGACGGCTGAGTATGGCCTAGAAGGAGTTAAGGGTACTAACTTTAATATGGTTGATTTCGATAAAGATGGCTTTACAGATATTGCAGTAATTCCAGAGTATTTCTCTCAACCAAAGTTCTTTCGCTTCAATATTCACACAAACAAGTTTGATAAAATGGATTCTCCATTCGCTGAACCTGTTAAAGCAAGTTATTTACTTTTTTATGACTTAAACAGAGATGACATTCTTGACGCTGTAGTAGGTGTTATAAATCAGAAAACTGAGTTAGAGCAGCATCCAATTAGAATCTTTAAGGGTTCTATGGTTAATAGGAAGTTAGTGCTAACAGAGGACAAAGCGGCGATAAGTACAAAAGCTGCTCCCAGTGCATCTGTGGGGCTTGTCGATTATAACCTAGATGGAAACTTAGATATCTTTGTAGGTAATTGGCTTCAGAAACACCGTCATTCAGTTATACCTCATAGAGACTATCTATTAGTTTATAAAGATGGAAAGTACGTAGAGAAGTCTGATCTGTTGAGATCTGAAATGAGAATGAATCAAGATAAACTTATGTATGTTAACGCAACTCCTACTTATGGGGCGCAAATATGCGATGTAGATCAAAATGGATTTCCAGACATTATAACAAGCTCTAGCAATGGTTATCCAAATAAGATGTGGATGAATCGCTATAAGGTTCGTGATAAGTATCGCTACTTTGCCGATCACGGTGTTGCTTCATTATATGCAGGGGACACCGAAGGAAATCTTACATCAATGGGCGGGGGAAGAACTTTTGCCGTCGCTTGTGCCGATTATAATAATGATGGAATTATGGATGTATACTTAGGGGAGTTAACTCATAGTTATGACAATGAACTTAAAGATAAGTCGAGTTTATTAACAGGTTCAACCTTTAAGTTTCCTCCAAGGTTTTTAAGAACAGAATATTTTTATGACACCAATGATATTGAGTGGCATCAAGCAGATAAAAGAGCTGTATGGTTTGACTATAATAATGATGGATTGTTAGACCTCTTAGTTGATAATAGTGGTTATCCTCCCCATAGCAGATTAATACTTTTTAAGCAGCACCCTGATCATTCATTTGAAAATGTTTCTAAGCAAATGGGAATAGATATTGTTAATCCACTTTCGAGCGTTATTGCAGATATAAATAGAGATGGTAAGTGGGATATTATTACGGCCCAATCTAATCTTCGAGATGCCAGAATTAAAAAACGAATCTATATATATGAAAATAATTTAGATCTTAGTCACTCAACTCCAATTAAATTTTATTTAAGAGGGCAAAAAGCAAACTTTCATGGACTAAATGCAACGGTTATTTTAAAAGTAAAAACGCCAAAAGGTTTTGAGCTTAGAAAACAAGTTGTCTCTTATTCTTATGGTGGTTTGCCTCCACAAAATGAAGAAGGATTAATGTTCGCCTTAAATAAAGGGGAGAGTATTGAGTATATAAAAGTGAGATGGCCTTACACCCGTTCATTAAACCAGAATAGAGCGGGGTTAGAGAAAACTTATAAAATAAAAAAAGAGTATTTAAAAGCAGTTAATATCACTTTATGTGAAAATGGTGACTATCTAGTTGGTCGTCTAAGTTGTCAATAAATCTTGTAAGGTACTTACTATAAGGCCTTTGGAGTTTTTTTCCTCCTTCAATTTGTTAAGATTCTGTTAAATAATAGATACATCACTTTCTTTTCCAAACGAAGGGATTCATGAAATTTAGTTTATTTTTAATCATCTTTTTGATGAGCAGCACAGCTTTCTCAAAAAAGATCCAAATTATTCATACAAATGATCTTCACTCTTATCTTTTAGGGCACACGCCTAATAAAGGTGGCTATTACAGAGTTAAAACTTTAATTGACCAATTAAAACAAGACGCACTTGCTAAAGGAATTGAGTCAATTGTTTTAGACGCTGGAGACTTCGGAGAAGGAGCTCACTATTTTCTTTTAGATAATGGGATGCATTCTTTCAAAGCTCTGGATATGTTAGGTGTTGATGCAGCAGTCATCGGAAATCACGACTATATGTTTGGTGGTGCTTTCTTAGGAGATCAAATCCGAGCGGTAAACTCCAAAACTAAATTCTTAGGAGCTAATATTGTCCATACGCCTGAGATGAGACTAGGAAATCTACTTGATCCAACTACAAGCTTAGATGTTGGGGGAGTTAAGGTTGATATTATAGGACTAACTACGAGTTCTTTGCATTTTATGTACGCTATTCGCCCAGGACTTATATTACCTCCTGAGGGAGTAAGTCGTGCCTATACCAAAAAGGCCAGAGAAAATGGTGCTGACTTAGTTGTCGCTCTTACTCATATTGGAGTTTATAAGGATAAGGCCTTAGTTAAAAAAGACCCAAATATTGATGTTGTTATTGGAGGACACTCTCATACTAGGCTTGAAGATGAAGTCATCCAAAAAAACTCAGAGGGAAGAGATATTCCTATTGTTCAAACCGGTGCCCATGGTATGGCGGTAGGAAGTTTAATTATTGATGTAAAAGGTCCAAAAGACGTAGAAGTTATCTCTTATAATCTGCATGATTCAGATGAGTCTGTAGAGTTAGAGCAGGAAGTATTAGATTATGTTTTAGAAGTAGATGAAAGAACAAAGGATGTATTGGGTGAAGGAAAATGGAATGAAGTTCTTGGGACAAGTCAGTTTGACTTAACAGGCTATGTTGAAAATGGTCACCACGATCATCAAGATGGTTGTTGGACAAAACATCTTCCAAGGATATTAAAAGAAGAAACAGATGCTGATATTGGAGTATATTTAGGGATCTTTGCTGGTAAGAAAATACCTGCTGGTGAAATTACGTATGGAGATGTCATTGAGAACTTTCCCCATGTAAGTGAATATGGACAAAAAGGATGGGAGATCATGACTTTTGATGTAAAGGGGTGGCAGTTATATTCCTTTTTAACAGCATTAATTAATACATCATTTTCAGATACGGTTTTAATGGCAGGTGTCGATTATAGAACTTATCAATTCCCATCAAAAATTCCTTACTTTGGTGGAAGAAAGTTTTTTACAAGAGTTCGAGTTAACGGCAGAAGAATCAGATTCAAAAATAGATATAAAGTTGCATTACCTTATGAGCTCTCAAGAATGCTAGAAGCTTTTCTCTCAAAAAGAGTAAGAAAGTATATTAAGTTTGAAAGAGATAATCATTTTCTTTGGCCTATGGCCGAAAACTATATTCGAAAACGACAGGTTCTTCGTTGTCTTTAAATATGCTTTTTAACAATATCCGTTAATTGCTCTAAGTATTTGGGGAGTGACTGATAATTTAAAGTACTTAAGTAGATCTGCGGTCTTTTAATTCCTTTAATATCATGAGTCCATAGTTTTTCATCTCGAACAGAGTGGGTAGGTACAACAGCAATTCCAACTCCCTCCTTCACTAGTTTAATAATTGATGTTATTGATTCAACCATAATTGTTCTTTTTGAATGCTTCTTGAAAAAGTCGAAGAAGTAATCACTTTCACCATAGGTGATCCATGTATATGTTTCTATTTTTTTTACATCAATTTCTTTTTTTGAAATAACAACGAGTTTCTCTTCAAATAAACGTAGAGAAGTCACTAGGTCACTTTGAATATTTTCAGTTGTAAAAATAATATCGTACTTTCCTTCAACTAAATTCTTTTTTAGGGTCGAGGGACTGTCCATTTCAATTTTAAGTTCGTGGATCGTTTGTTTTGTGAATTCTTTAATAACTTTGATAAACCAGTTCTCTAATAAGCCGTGAAGAATTCCTACTCGAACGATTTGAGGACCAGATGTATTTGATAAGTCAGAAGTTAACTCTTCAAATTGAGCTAGAGCTCGGAAAAGAGACTTTCCTTTTTCTGTAAGCAAAACCTTCTTAGATGAACGAACAATAAGCTGTTCATTCATTGACTCTTCTAAAAGTTTAATCTGACGACTAACAGCTGATTGTGCAATATTGAGTTCTGCCGCAGCTTTTGAAAAATTTAAATGTTGTGCCGTTAACTGGAAGGCCTTGAGATATCTATAATCAATTCCAAAACTCATTATGATTCCTTAGTTGGGGGAACTAAATCTCCACCATCTTTAAAAAACTTTCCATGGTACTTATCTTCGTTATTATTTATAAAAGTAAATCCGTCTTCACTTTCATTTACATTGAGTAAAAAATCTAAGGTTCCTTCTTTGCAATAAAAAAGAGCAAAAGAGTCGAGGAGAATTTTTATTGAGTTTCCATTATGTTCAAACTCAAGCTCAATATCATCTTCAACTTTTTCAGAAAAACCTGTGGCATAAGTAAAGCCATCACAGCCTTTACCATCGATCTTTAATCTAAAGTTAAGACCCTCTAGAGTATAGTCATTTTCAAGGATGAGTTTAATCTGCTCAAAAGCTGCAGCTGTGAGATCAATCTTTACTTTTTTTTCATTTATGGGCAACATGTCAAACCTGTATTTTCGTAATTTTTATGGTAGTGTTTTGTATCAAATTATTATCATAAATCAAAAGGTGTTCATATGAAAATTAGATATTTGGTAGAAATTACAGATCCCAAAAATCACTTGGCCAAAGTAACACTCCAGGCCACTAAAAGTGCGGATACAGATAAACTAGAAGTATTCCTCCCTAGTTGGTCACCCGGGTCGTATTTGATGCGTGAGTACTCTAAAAATGTTCGTTATTTTAAAGCACAAAATGAAACAGGAGAGTTTCTTTTTTATAAGCAGACAGCTAAAAATATCTGGGAAATTGACTGGAGTCGCTCGGATATTAAAACTCCTACTGATAAGTTTTCAATTACTTATGAAATTTACTGTCATGAGCTAACTGTT
>CAXGOD010000171.1:0-5308 GCA_964011245.1 uncultured Bacteriovoracaceae bacterium
CCATTATTTTATATAAAAGCCCTGATTTATCAGGGCTTTTTTTTTGCCTTTTTTTTAACTACAATAAAGCTTATGGTTTTAAGAGATTACCAAGTGTTGTTTAGGCGACTCGGATTTTCATTTTTATTTTTTCTATTCTTTAGAATCGTATTCTATTTCTATAACTATAATTACTTCAGCCCCTTTCCAATTGGAGGGACGTTATTTGCTTTTTTCTATGGACTTCGTTTTGATCTAGCAATCGTTCTAATAACAAATCTATTTTTTATTATAGGGTCTCTTATACCAATCACTCATATAAAATACAGAACACTACTAAAAATTATCTTTGTTTTATTTAATACAGTATTTTTAGGAGCTGTTGTCGTTGATATAGAGTTCTTCTCATTTCTTGGTAAGAAAATGACTTTTGATATATTTGATATGGGTGAGGATATTAAAGGCCAGTTATATCAGATAATTCTAAATTATTGGTATTTTGCGGTAATGATTCCATTAAATGGAGTACTTCTTTGGAAGTTTTACCCTCGAAGAAGAATTGAAGTATTAATGGAAAGACCCATAAAGTGGTACAAGGTTCTTATCACAGGGTTATTACTTTTTGTTTTAACAGCGATTGGTATTAGGGGCGGACTTCAGCTCAGAAGTATTAGCCCTAAAGAAGCTTTTGTTCATAATCACTATGAACTAGGTAACCTTTCATTAAATGCTGCTTATTCAATGGTGCGCTCTATAGGGAAGAAAGGAATACCAAAAGAAAAATTCTTTAAATCCGATGAAGAAGCCAAAAAGTTTATTTTAGGAAGTAGAAATTTTAATTCAACCTTCCAAAACTCAACTCCAAATCAGAATGTTGTGATCATAATAGTTGAAAGCCTTTCCCAGGAATATATAAAGAAGGGTTATGCACCATTTTTTAATAAACTAGCAAAGGATTCTCTCTATTTTCCAATGAATTTGGCCAATGGAAGAAGATCCTTAGAAGCATTGCCATCTATTATGACAGCTTTCCCATCAATCGTTGGCAAGCCAGTCTACCAATCTCAATATCAATCAAATAAGTTTTATGCTTTACCAAGAATTTTAAAGGATAATGGTTATCAAACAGGTTTTTTTCATGGTGGAAAAAGAGGAACTATGGATTTCGATGCTTATTGTTATTCAATTGGTTTTGATAAGTATTATGCACTAGAAGATTATCCTAACCAAGATCATTTCGATGGACATTGGGGAGTTTATGATAATTATTATCTTGATTACTTTGCAGAAGAAATCTCTAAATACAAAGAACCATTTTTTAGTAGTGTATTTACATTAAGTTCGCATCAGCCTTATTCAATACCGAAAGAATTTCAAAATAAATTTCCAAAAGGGACTTTAAAGATACATGAAAGTATCGGTTATGTAGATAAGTCTTTAGAGCTATTTTTTGAAAAAGCAAAAACAAAACCTTGGTTTAATAATACTTTATTTATAATAACTGCTGATCATACTCAAAAGTTAGAGTCAAAAGAATTCAATCATACTGTTGGTCGCTATAGAGTTCCATTGGTCTTTTATCACCCAATGAAGAATCTTAATGAACTTCCAGCAGTAAGGCTTACTCAGCAGGTGGATATACTTCCAAGTGTGCTTGATTTTCTTAATATTCAATTTGATAAAAAACTTCTTTATGGGAGTTCAGTTTTTTCAAATGAAGATGGAAGAGTACTAAATTTCATTAATGGAAACTATTTCTACTATAAAGACCAGTTTATGATGCGCTTTGATAAAGTGAACGCCAAGTTATATCGTTTTGACGAAACAATGAGTAGTTTAACTGAGGTAGATGACAAGCAAATCCATCATCATATGCTACAAGAGCTAAAGGCCTATATCCAATATACAAATAATGGGCTTCGCTTAAATAATATATACGATATCTAGTCTTAACGCTTAACCCCATACTTGTCATACAAATCTCGCAAAGTTAATATAAGTACATAATATTTTTACCCATAAGAGGACAAAATGGACGTACTAGACTCCAGTGTAGACAATCAATCTGAAGATTTTAAAACAAATAAACAATACCATCTTGGTTTAACTGAAACTCTGAGATCAAGAATCAATGAAGTTAAACTTGGTGGTGGTGAAGTTTCTGTTGAAAAACATAGAAACAGAAAAAAATTCTTAGCACGAGAAAGGATTGAGAAAATAATTGATGAAGGTTCTCCCTTTTTAGAATTAAGTTCTTTAGCTGGATTTGATGTTTACGAAGAACATGTTCCAAGTGCTGGAGTTGTTACAGGTATAGGACGTGTTCATGGAATAGAGTGCATGTTTGTAGCAAATGATGCCACTGTTAAGGGGGGAACGTACTTTCCATTAACTGTTAAAAAACATATTCGTGCTCAAGAAATTGCAATGAAGAATCATCTTCCTTGTATTTATCTTGTCGATTCTGGGGGAGCTTTCTTACCAAAGCAAGATGAAGTTTTTCCTGATCGAGATCATTTTGGAAGGATCTTTTTTAATCAGGCACAAATGTCTTCAAAAGGTATCCCACAAATTGCAGTTGTCTTAGGTTCTTGTACTGCTGGTGGAGCTTATGTTCCAGCAATGAGTGATGAGACGGTAATCGTAAATAAAAATGGAACAATCTTTTTAGGTGGACCTCCACTAGTTAAAGCTGCTACAGGTGAAGAAGTTAGTGCTGAAGATCTTGGTGGTGCAGATGTACATACAAGAGTTTCTGGTGTTGCTGATCACTTTGCTAGTGATGAAGAAGATGCTCTTTATATAACTCGTAATATTGTTGAAAATTTAAATTTTAAAACTAACGACAAAGAAAAATTTATCACAAAAGAAGTAGATGCTCCGATCTACCCAGTTGAAGATGTTTTTGGAATCGTTCCTCAGGATACTAGAAAACCATTTGATGTTAGAGAAATAATTGCCCGAACTGTTGATGGTTCTCGTTTCCATGAGTTTAAAGAAAGGTATGGTACAACTTTAGTTTGTGGGTTTGCAGAAATTCATGGATATAAAGTTGGGATCGTTGCTAATAACGGTATTCTCTTTTCTGAAAGTGCTGTTAAAGGTGCTCACTTTATTGAACTATGCGGGCAAAGAAAAATACCTCTAGTCTTTCTACAAAATATCACAGGATTTATGGTTGGCCGTCAGTATGAGTCAGAAGGAATTGCTAAGCATGGTGCAAAGCTTGTTACAGCTGTTTCAACAGTTGGTGTTCCTAAGTTTACAGTTGTTATTGGTGGATCATTTGGTGCTGGTAACTATGGAATGTGTGGACGAGCTTTTGATCCTCGATTTTTATGGATGTGGCCAAACGCTAAGATCTCAGTAATGGGTGGAGAGCAAGCTGCAGGGGTATTAACAACTGTTCGCCAAGATGGTCTTCGTTATAAAAAGAAAGATACAATGACTGAAGAGCAAATTGCAGAGTTTCAAAAACCAATTTTAGATAAATATGAAAAAGAAGGAAGTGCTTATTATAGTACTGCAAGAATCTGGGATGATGGAATTATTGAACCACATCATACAAGAGATATTCTTGGGCTAGCATTAGCATCTTCACATAACAAAGAATATGAAGACACTAAATTTGGTGTCTTTAGGATGTAATATGAGCTTTGAATTTTTAAAAACAAATACTGATGATAGAGGAGTAGCATTTGTTACTTTAAATCGTCCTGAAATTCATAATGCTTTTAATGATAAATTAATCGCTGAAATTACTGAACAGTTTGAACTGCTTGATGCTGATTCTAGTATTAGGTTAGTTGTTCTTTCTGGAGAAGGTAGATCATTCTGTGCAGGAGCCGACCTTAACTGGATGAAGTCCATGGTTGATTACTCTATAGACGAAAATATTGAAGATAGCAGAAATCTTGCAAAGATGTTTCAAACTATAAATTACTTCTCTAAGCCAGTTATTGGTAAGATCAATGGTCATGCCTTAGGTGGCGGAGTTGGAGTTGTATCTGTTTGTGACTTTGCAATTACTCATGACAAGGCAAAGTTTGGTTTTACTGAGGTAAGACTTGGACTTGTTCCGGCTGTTATATCTCCTTTTTGTATAAATAAAATTGGTGAAAGTAATGCTAGAGCATGGTTTTTATCAGGAGAGATGTTTCAAGGGGAACAAGCAAAACATATGGGACTTATTCATGAAGTCACAACACTTGAAAACTTTGATACCCGAGTTGATGAGGTTATTGAGTCTCACTTAAAAGCCGGACCTGAAGCAGCAATTGCTGCGAAAGTATTGATTAATGATGTTCTAGCAACAGATGAAGAAGACTTAGAAACATATACTTGTACTGAAATTGCTAAAAAGAGGATTTCAGCTGAAGGGCAGATGGGAATGAAGGCCCTTTTAAATAAAGAAAAACCAAACTGGATGAAATAATATGAAAATCAAAAAGATCTTAATTGCTAACCGTGGTGAAATTGCTTTAAGAGTAATTTCTACTTGTAAGGAAATGGATATTGCAACTGTTACGATTTATACAGAAGAAGATAAAAACCTTCCTCATGCCTATAAGTCTGATGAGTCTTATTATTTAGGACAAGGAACATTGGCTGAGACTTATTTAAATCAAGAAAGAATTATTCAGATTGCTAAAGATAGTGGAGCTGATGCTATTCATCCTGGTTATGGCTTTTTATCTGAAAACACTGAGTTTTGTAAAAAGGCATCCGCCGCAGGAATTATTTTTATAGGACCAAGTACTTCTGCTATTGAACTTATGGGGGATAAAACGGCCTCTAAGGTAAGGATGGGAGAGATTGATATTCCTCTTATTCCTGGATATCACGGTGAAAATCAAGATGCCGCTTTTCTTGAAAAAGAAGCTACAAAAATTGGATACCCTGTTCTTATTAAAGCTACTGCCGGTGGTGGTGGTAAAGGAATGAGGATTGTAGAAAAGGAAGCTGACTTTACTGCTGCTTTAGAAGGAGCACAAAGAGAAGCTAAAAATGCCTTTGGAAATGATAAGGTTCTTTTAGAAAAATACATTACGAATCCAAGACATATTGAAGTTCAACTTGTGAGTGATGGACAAGGTAATCATTTTCATTTTTTTGAAAGAGAGTGCTCAATACAAAGACGTTATCAGAAAGTCATTGAAGAAACACCTTCAGTTGCACTTGATGAAAAGCTACGTAAAGAGATTTGTGATACAGCAGTTCAAATTGCAAAAGGGATTGATTATATAGGTGCTGGAACAATTGAGTATATTTTAGCTCCAGATAATAATTTCTATTTTGACTTAATTTATTGTCATTTAAAGCAGGGCGT
>CAXGOD010000172.1:0-5299 GCA_964011245.1 uncultured Bacteriovoracaceae bacterium
GCATAAAAAGAACTTGTTTGTAATGTCCTGAAGCAAACATGCGACTTTTAACATAAGTATACAAATTACCTTCAGCGATAATCGCCTTACTATGCATGATGATTGCCCTAGAGGATTGAACAACTGCACCAGCAAAAAAGAAAGTATAATAACTTTGCTTTAAGTGAAAAAGAAGATCTATAGTTGCTATCGCTATTCCAACAATAATCTGTCCACGTTTAGTTGGTGGTGATGTTGCAGGATCCGTAATCATAAAGAAGGTAAATAATAAAAAAGCAGGTGACGTTAAGGTGCCTAAAAACAAAGTCTCAAAAGGTAGATGATGTTTCATGATCATTGCCCTTAAATAAGTTTGAGCGGTAAAGGTCAATAGAAAAGAAATTACAAGCCAATGACGATTTATTTTTGGCAATAAAAAGAAAAGCCCTAAGATAGCGATAAAAATCCCCATAGCAGCAATACCATTCCACTGATATGCTGGAGCGGCTGTAATTAAATTCCCCGCGAAGATTAAAGATAAAGTTACGGCAATCTGAGCTGGATTGAAAAAATGTCGTCCATTAAAAGTAAAAACATATTTCGATCCAATAGCAAAAAATATTGGTACTAGTAACATCCAATAATTATGTGAATAATTTAAAAGCAAAGAAAGAGAACAACTTGTAATTAGTGCACTAAAGGGAAATATCCATTTTTTTCGAAATATTCTTGTTAGGATGATCTCGAACAAACCCGTACAAATTGTTGTGACAATAGCTTGATAAGGAGTACGATTGAAACCCAATACTGTAAAACCCAATACCAAGTAGGCCACTAAAATAGCGATAACTGGGATTCTTGGATCTAAGGCCATAAATCTGTCGTAAATGGTCTTAAATGGGTTACTTTCAATAGTAATTTGAGTACTCATATAGATTGTTTTATTATGTGAGCAATGAATAAGCTCACAAATAAATTCCTTCATTTAGCGTTAAAATTTATAAACCGTGGTTCCTACCAAAGGTTTATTAATGGTATGAAAAATACTAAGGTTTATCAGCAAAAAAATCTTTTGCAAACACTTGAAATGTTAAGAGATACCGAGCTTAACCGATCAAATCTTGAGGAAATAAACAACTATGATGAGTTTAAAAAGTTACCCATCACGTCATACAAGGATTTTCAATCTAATATTGAGCTATTTAAATCAAACCCTGACAAAGAGCTCTGTAAAAATATCGTCCGCTTTCAGCCAACTAGTGGTTCAACAAGTCATATCAAGTGGATCCCATACAATCAAATCTTATTGGATCAGTTTGATGAAGCCGCAAGTGTCTGGCTAGCTAATCTAGTGAGTCTTCATCCCAAAATTTTACGAGGACAACATTACTGGTCATTGTCTTGGCTCCCAGATGATCTACGCTCTCAGCAACAAATTGATGATAGTGAAATACTATCACCTCTGAAGCGTTTTTTTATGCGAAAGATATTCGCTGTCCCGAGCGAGGTTATGTTAACAGATACGATTGAAGAAAATCTTTTTGCTACGGTGTGTTTTTTAACAGCAAGCACAGATCTTTCCTTTATCTCTGTTTGGTCACCAACTTTTCTTATGACTATCATTGAAATCTTAAATGAAAAAAAAGGTGAAGTAATAAATACTTTAGAGTCAGGACAATGGCCTAAGAAATATTCTATTAATGTCACTGCTCCTAAAAATATCAAACAAGCACAAAAGCTAAAATCTGATATAAACTACGAGCAACTTTGGCCAAAGCTTGTATTAATTAGTTGTTGGGATACAGCTCAGTCTGCTCTTTATGCTAATAAATTAAAAAAACTTTTTCCAAAAACAGACTTTCAAGGAAAAGGTCTTTGGGCCACAGAAGGTGTAGTGACACTACCTATAGACAACTGTTATCTTCTTGCCTATCAGTCTCATTTTTATGAATTTGAAGAAGTTAATACTCAACAAATCTTTCCATCATGGGAATTAAAAAAAGGAATGGAAGTTAGCCCGATACTAACAACTCCTAATGGTCTTCTACGTTATAAACTAAATGATCGCCTTCTCGTTGAAGGCCATAGAGATGAGTGCCCAAAATTAAAATTTTTAGGAAGAATTAATGATTCGGACTTAGTAGGAGAAAAGCTATCTCATAGTATTGTGGACGAGCTCTTCAAAAGATTAAAAGCTTATAGCAATCCCCTTTCTTTAATTGGAGTTCATTCATCAAAAAGTCAAGGTCATCCTTACTATATACTGCTTACAAATAGTGCAGACCCTAAGACATCTGAAATATTAGAATCAATCCTGTGTGAGAACTATCATTACAAACTAGCACGAGACTTAAATCAACTAGCACCATCACAAGTTATCGCAACGCAGGATTCCCATAAAATTTATGAGCAACTTTGTCTCAATAAAGGTATGATCAAGGGTAATATAAAGATAGATCCATTAATAACGATCGAGACTGATGAGTATATCTATGACTACAAATGACGATCTTCGCACTCGCGATAAGAATATTGTAAATAATTGGTATATAGCTTGTTTAACAAACGAGCTTCCAAAAGCAAAAGCCATCTCTCGTATGATTTATGGTAAGTCTTATGTTCTCTTCCGCGATGAAAGTGGTAAACCAACTTGTTTATTAAATAGATGCCTTCACAGATTAACTCAAATGCACACAGGACCTGTTATCAAAGGTAAGCTTATGTGCCCATATCATGGCTGGACCTATGACAAAGATGGTAACATAACTGAAATACCTTCAGAGGGACCTGATCAAAAACCAAAAGGTCTATGCAGTAAAGCTCTTCCTACAGTTGAACAAGATGGTGCTGTTTGGGTATGGATGGGAGAAAAAGAACCCACCAGTGAAACACCTCCATGGAGATTCCCTTTTCATAATGATCCTAAGTGGGTTAGTTACTTTATGATCACAGACTTTAATAATGAAGTAACAAATTTAGCTGAAAACTTTATGGATGTTCCTCATACTGTTTATGTCCACAAGGGATGGTTTAGAAACAAGAGCATGACTAAAGTTCCAATGACAGTAGAAACAAAGAACGCTAGAGTTCTCGTGACCTATAAACAAGCAAAAGATAAAATTGGTGGTTTCTTTCATAGACTATTAAATCCTAAAAGTGCTCCAATGAAGCACACAGACGAATATATTTATCCTAATCTGACTCGTGTGGATTAAACCTTCGGGGATGACTATGGCTTTATTATAAATAGTCAAAACACACCTGTAGGAACTTTAAAATCTAGAACCTATACCTACATCGCTTACCGAATGGCCATCGGATCGTCTTTGGTAAAACCTTTTATACAGTTTTATACCCGCCAAGTTATAGAACAAGATGTAGACATTATGGATGAACAAGGAAGATCACTAGCAATTGATTCAACATCTAATTTCAGATCAACTGACGCTGATGCTCTCCATATTGCTATTGAACGAATAAGACACTATGGAAAAACTGATAGTGAACAACTTTATAAGTTTCAAGAAAAAGTTGAAAAGGACTTTTGGATATAATGGTATTTCTAATTCCCCTTCTCACTATCACAATCTCCTTCGGCTTCTACTTAGGACAAAATAAAAAATCTAATATTGGTGGAAAGATGGCCCCCTGCAAGCTCTTCTGGCTTGATTACACTCTAATGACATGGTTCTTTCTTCCTCTGTATTTTTATTTTAATGATTACGCTGATGGAGTTTTTAATATTCTTTATGGACTTAGTTTTTCAATGTGGATTAGAGGAATCATCGAGCTTTTCATGCTATACGTTACAAAAAACTGGACCCCTCCCCTAGGTATTACTCATAATATTATTACTATCATTATTGTACTTGTGATGATGTATTTATCAGTTATGCAAAAACCAGCAGAACTAATCTTTGGTATAAGCCTCCTAGTAAGCTTGTTACTGGAAACTTATTATGCTGTGGCTTTTTATAAAGTCGTTAGGGAAAAGACTAAAGGAGATGATGCCATTTGGTTTGCTTCAAAAGAAGATCCTAAATTTGCTACAATCTTAAAAGTAACAAACTTAGGTAATATTATTGTTTATAGTTGCTTGATTTACTTTCTTATCTTTTTATAAATAATGAAGTGACTTCATGTCCATGAATAACTCCAATTTCCTCATCATCACAGCTCTTACTTGCCCCTGATGAATACCTCACAAGAGAATATATATAGCCTTCGTCTGTACTATGATCTTCCATTTGATTGAATAAGTTTTGAGCTCTTTTCCCATTTCTTAATACATCTCTAGTGACATCTTTTTTTACTTTAAGTTCAGCTTCTTCACTTGAAAATGCAATTGAAATTAAGCACACAGCAGATCCTGGTAAAGAGTAAAAACTTGGAGACAAATCTGCCCTTCCAATCATAATACTGGCTGAAATATCGCTATCACTTATTTTTTGTTTTAAATTTTTATAAAAATCTTTTGATAAGGATCTGCATGAATCAGTTTCTTTCTTTTTGCATATAGGAACAATTAAATGATCCTGAGTAGCTTGAGCAAGTGCACCTAAACTCAAAAGTGACATTACTATTGATAATAAAACCAATTTCATAATAAGCTCCTATAAAATAAATATACCTCTATATTAGCAATTTGCAGGCCAAAAAATCAGGTCCAAACTTCCGGAACTACGTAATAAAAGTGTATATTCTTTTTATTCTGTTTAGATTATGAACAGATCAATTCATTAGCGAGATCGTATGGTCTCAAACCGAGACCACTTTGTACTCAAAAGTATATCTTTAAATCTGTGAGCTGTGTATAAAGTCTTTAACAAATAATCAAACTAAGGAAAGATACATGAAAAACTCAATTTTAATAGCACTTATCATCACTTCGAAAACAGCATTAGCAGGAGGAAAAACTTGTAAGGCATACCTTAGCGTAAATATTACACCAGAGGAAAGAGAGTTAGGAATTACCTACTACGACTTTGTTGATGTGCTAGCATCTGTTGGATATGAAGCGACTTCATTAAAAGACGAAGCTGAAATTTCCGTCGATATGGGTTATGGAACTTGGTACAGATGTTATGACTCATCAGCGAGGCAATGGCAAGTCAATTTAAGTGAAGCTCTTTCTGCAGAAGGTGGTGTAAGTATAAGTTATGAAAGCTTAAATGAGGATAAATTTGATTTTTTTGATAAAAATATTTTTAGAAACCCAACTAGAAAAAAAATATTAAAGAAATTATTCAAATTAGCTAAAAAACTCCCTGAATGTAATTAGACCAAAGATATCTCAAAAGCTGGAGGCTTCACCCAACAC
>CAXGOD010000173.1:0-5281 GCA_964011245.1 uncultured Bacteriovoracaceae bacterium
GTATACTGGATACACGCTACCGAACATCATCGTTCAGTATATTGCTACAAGTGGAACAACAGGAACTCAAGGAAACTATCCTGTTTCACTATGTGGAATGATCTACAAAACGAATAGTTATGGTGGAAATGTGGGGCAAACAATATACATGATCCAAGTTTCGAACGGTTCACCAACTGGTGCTGTAGGTCAATATACAATTCAAGCTAATAGCAACAACGTAATAAATGTTTTAAATCAAATGCAAACACAACAACGTAGTGGTTGTGTTTATGCCAATCAGCAGCCGATCCAAAACAATTACGGTCTTACTGTTTATGCTGAACAAGTGGTATTTCAATAATTTTTTTGTGAATTTTGGTTTTATTATCTGATCTTTCACAAACAAACTTACCAATTTCACCATTATTAATTGATACTTTAGTTTGGCAAATTAGCTTTGGAACAACATCATGCTCTCTAAATGTAACAAGCCAATGAGTCTGTTTCTGATCCTTAACCGCTAAGGCCATCCAAGTATAATTTTTATTCTCTTTATTCTTTTCAGTATACTCTTGTATAGTATCTAAAATCTTTGTTTCTTTTCTGACTTTTACGACTGCATAAATTGCTTTTTCCAGTGGCAAGCCTGCGTCGAAATCTTTCATATATTGATCTTGGGTGAAAACCATCCCACCGCTTTTAACAAAAGGATTCTGTGCACTATCTACAGTATGGTAAATCTTTACTAAAAACATAATTATAACGATAAAAGGAACCGCTAAAGCTATTAGCATTTTTTTATTCTTCATCACTTCCTACTTTAGATCATACCAGTTGTTACCAGTTCCCATATCTACTTTCAAAGGAACCTTAAGAGAAACAACTGTTTCCATATTTCTGCGAACCAGCTCTTTCATGATATCAAGTTCATCATTTGCTACATCAAAAATCAACTCATCATGAACTTGAAGAAGCATTTTAGTTTTAAGGTTTTTCTCTTTTAGCTCTGCAGCGATATTGATCATGGCCTTCTTTATAATATCAGCAGCTGTTCCTTGAATAGGTGTATTAATTGCCATTCTTTCCGCTACTGACTTTACTTGTCTATTGGATGAGTTAATATCTTTAAGCACTCTCTTTCTTCCAAATAAAGTCGAAGTATAACCAGTTTTTTCGCATTCTTCTTTAAGAGTATCTAAGTAGCCTTTCACTTTGTGAAACTTGGTAAAATATTGTTTTATATATGAGGATGCTTCACTTTTAGAAATTCCTAAAGTTTCTGCTAATCCCCAAGATGATTGACCATACATAAGACCAAAGTTAATTGCTTTGGCGTAAGACCTCTCCTCACTCGTTACATCTTTTAAGTTCATTCCAAAAACTTCAGCTGCGGTCTGAGCATGTATATCCTCATCATTATTAAAGGCATCTATCATGACATCATCGTTTGAAAAGTGAGCTAAGATCCTTAACTCAACTTGTGAGTAATCGGCTCCTAATAAGACATGATCTTTTGAAGCAACAAATCCCTTACGTAGCATTCTTCCATTTTCAGATCTAATTGGAATATTTTGAAGGTTTGGCTTATCACTTGATAATCTTCCTGTTGCAGCAACATTTTGATTAAAGTGAGTATGAATTTTTCCCTTTTTGGTTAGAGTTGGAAGTGCCTTTACATAAGTTGATAAGAGCTTATCAATTTCTCTGAATTTTAAAATCATGGCCGGAATTTCACTTTCCCCCATTCGATCTAACTCTTCTAAGACTGCAGAGTTCGTTGAAGCCCCTGTTTTTGTTTTTTTGATTACCGGAAGACCAAGTTTTTCAAACAATAAGACTCCAACTTGTTTTGGAGACTTAAGATTTACATCAGTATCAGCAATTGCTTTTACAGCCGTATCAATATCATCAACTTGATTTTGAAAGTTTTTTTCAACTTCTCCATAAAAGTCAGTATCAAGAAGTATACCTTCCATTTCCATATCTGCTAAAATTTTAATTAAAGGTGCATCCAAATCAGTATAAATTGATTCGAGATCACTTTCATTTAATTTTTTAGCAAGCCAGGGATAAAGTCTAATACCAGCATAAGCTCTTTTGGCCATACCAAACTCAAAGTTTCTAATACTTTGTTCTTGTTCAAGGCTTTCTTTTAATAGTTCTTTTTTTGTAATGACACTTTCTTGAAGTATTTCTAAGGAAATCGTTTGTAGGTCATGCTTTTTATCAGGGTCTAAAATAAAATGTGCTTGAGAAATATCAAAGACTTTATTTTTAAGGTCTATTCCAAGCTTATTTGCAGAACAAACAATAGGTTTGATATCTGTACTAATTAAATGAAGATGATCATTTTTAAAGATCTCAGTCATTATGGCATCAAATCCACCTAAGTCATCTGGATAAATGACATAGTTTTTTTCACCCAGAGCAATGGCCATAATCTTTGGATTCAATCCATGATAGTCACCATCTTCAAAAAGCATATCGAAAAAGATTTGGTCATGTTTTGGAAGCAAATCAATAACTTTTTGCCATTTCTTTTCTTCTTTTAATACATAATAGTTTATAAAAGCATTGGCCTTTTTAGTTTCTGTAATAGCAGAGCTTCCGCCTTTAATTTTATTTTTGATTGTTTTAAAATTTAACTCATCTAAATACTCTAGAAGTTCTTCATTAGGTTCAAGAGCATAAGCAAGGTCAGCTGGCTCTAAACCTAAGTCAAGATCTTGAACAATAGCAACTAGTTTACGAGAAAGATGAGCGTCATCTACACCTTTTTCTAAACTTGTTTTCGCTCTTTTATTAGAAAGAGTTTCTAAATTCTCGATAATCGTATCAAGGTCTTTATATTCTTCTAAAAGTTTTGAAGCTCCTTTAGCACCAATCCCTCTTACACCAGGAATATTATCTGATGAGTCTCCAAGTAAAGATAAGTAGTCCATAATTTGTTCAGGCCATACTCCCATTTTCGTATAAACTTCTTCTCTACCGTAAGTAATATCTTTCATCGTATCGAGCATCTTTACTTTATCATCTACAAATTGCATTAAATCTTTATCACCCGAAGCTATTAGAACTTCTTCAAATGCATCTTTATATTGAACGGCCATTGAGCCAATAATGTCATCGGCCTCATACCCAGGCATTGCTTTATTTGGGATTCCCATTTTTTCAATAAGGGTATTGATTAAGTCAAACTGAGGAATCAATTCATCAGGTGCTGCACCACGGTTAGCTTTGTATTCAGGATAAATATCATTTCTAAAGGATCCACCAGAAACATCTCGAGCTAAAACGATATGACTTGGTTCATATTGATTGATTAGTTTCATCATCATAGACAAAACACCATATACAGCATTTGTCGGCGTTCCATCAGGTCTGTGCATAGGTCTTATGGCAAAAAATGCACGAAATATAAAACTACTAATATCAACGATGATAAGTCTTTTCTTCATATCTTAAATCTCCAATTAATGGAGTAGATACTACATCATATTTCGATTACATGGCGACATGTTTTTGTCTTCAAACCAAGATTGGCGGGCGTTACGAAGGTCAACTCTATTACCGTCATTTGCGATAACCGTAGTGTCGGCCATAACATCTCCTAGACGGTGATTAGATTCTAACTTGAACATTAAATATATTTCTAATATTAATAATGGAATGGCCAATATACTGCAAAAAATCCATCCCCAAAGAGGTATTATTGCAAAGCCCATAGGAATTAAAAGAGGTAAGTTTCTGATAATTGATTGTTTAATATTACACGGTTTTCCATCTTCTAAAGAGATAACAGAAAATCCCATTAAACGCTTACCTACAGATTGTCCTGTGTGCAACGAATCACTGATTCCGATATAAAACATCGCTAATAAAAGACCAAATGGATAAAAAAGCATAGACAAAATTATGACAATAAATAGGTCTATTCCTTTTGCTAATATCCTAGTTAATCTCGCCGTATTGAGTCCGGAGCGAAGTAAGTATTTCTTTTTCATAGGTTTATTCTACTCTAAGTAGGTGCGTTATAGAACAAGGAATATTATCACAACACAGCGCGCATGAGGTTTTATACAAGATTCTCATGCTAGTTATTTTGGTGCTATTATGTTATCGTTTTTGGATAAAAAGAGACTTAGGAGCATAAAACATGAGTAATTTAGTTAGTGTAAATAAAGAAAATTTTGAGGCAGAAGTTGTTAAATCTGGAACTCCTGTAGTTGTTGATTTTTGGGCTGAGTGGTGTGGACCTTGTAAAGCACTTGCTCCTGTTTTAGATGAAATCGCTGGAGAAGTTGGCGCTGGTGCAAAACTAGTTAAAGTTAATGTTGATGAAGCTGGTGAACTAGCTCAGCAATATGGAATCAGAGGTATCCCAACTCTTATCTTTTTTAAAGATGGAGAAGTTAAAAGCACTTTAGTTGGTAACCAACCAAAAGCTGAGATTCTAAAAAACTTAAATGACTTAATGTAATCATTTTTTTACAATAAATATTGAAAGCCCCTCTATATGAGGGGTTTTTTAATGACTAAAAAGTAAGGAATACAATGAGTTCAAATTTCATTCAAGATGCACTAAACCAGGCACAAGACACATTAACAACTTTTGTTAAAGACCAAAACAATATCAAGTTAGTTAACAAAGCTATCGAATGCTTTGTAGATACCATCAAAAATCATGATGGAAGAATCTTAGCTTGTGGTAATGGTGGATCAATGTGTGATTCTATGCACTTTGTAGAAGAACTTACTGGTCGTTATAGAAAGGACAGAGATCCTATAGCTGCCATCAATATGGCCGATCCAAGTCACTTAACTTGTGTTGCTAATGATTATGGATATGACTATGTTTTTTCTCGTTATGTTCAAGCATGGGGAAAAGAAGGTGATACTCTTTTAGCTATCTCTACTTCAGGTAATTCACAAAATGTGATCCTAGCTGTTGAAAAAGCAAAAGCTCAAGGAATGCATGTTGTAGGTCTTCTTGGTAAGACTGGTGGAAAGCTTAAAGATATGGTTGATGTTCCTATTGTTGTTGATTGCGAAGTAACCGATAGAATTCAAGAGATTCATATTAAATTAATTCATATTTTTATTGAAGGTATTGAAAGACAGATTGTTCCTGATCACTACCAAGCCTAGTAACTAAACTTTTTGGCCTTGGTTTGTATTTCCTTGTTGACTATATATGGGTTCCACAAAATGGACAAAAGTATACTGCATTATCAAAGAAACCAGGACCATCCTCAGTATCAATATAGCCTATTGTTAAATAAAAAACCCCATTAACTTC
>CAXGOD010000174.1:0-5265 GCA_964011245.1 uncultured Bacteriovoracaceae bacterium
TCAATGGGTGTTGTTACTGGTGAGAAAATTGCAATGGCAATGGATATGGCCTTCGAAAAGAAAGCTCCTTGTATTGTAGTCTCATGTTCTGGTGGGGCAAGAATGCAAGAGGGAATTCTCTCACTAATGCAAATGGCGAAAACTTCAGCATCTAGAAAAAAATTAAAAGATGCTGGCATCCCATATATCTCTATGCTTACTGACCCTACTACTGGTGGTTGTGCAGCAAGTTTTTCAATTCAAGGGGATATTAATATTGCGGAGCCAAAGTCTCTGATTGGCTTTGCTGGTCCTCGTGTTATTGAACAATCTATTCGTCAAACGCTACCGGAAGGCTTTCAACGAGCTGAATTTTTGTTAGAGCATGGCTTTGTTGATAGAATTATTCATCGAAAAAACCTAAAGTCAGAAATAAACTTTTTTGTTAAAATGTTTTCTTCAAAGAAATAATGGATGCGCTAGCAATTGAAAAGTGGCTAGAGAAAAAAACTGGAAAAGAGTTTTATACTCCTGGTCTTAAACGTGTATCCAGTGCGCTTGATAAACTCAATCTAAAACCTAATTCAAAAATAATTACTATTGGTGGCACTAATGGCAAAGGAAGTGTTACGCGACTTTTGAGTTCAACTTTAAGTCAAAAATATACTGTGGCATCTTTTACAAGTCCTCATTTAAATAAAATAACTGAAAGATTCTCTTATAATAATGAGCTTATCTCAGAATGTGATCTAGAAAAATCGTTGTTATCTATAGATAAGTATGACTTCGAACTTACTTATTATGAGTTACTGTTTGTGGCTTTTCTATACGTTATGAAAGATAAGTGGCCAGAGTTTATTCTTTTAGAAGTTGGTCTTGGTGGAAGACTTGATGCTACTAATGCCCTTGATTCGGATTTAGCAGTAGTAACTTCAATCTCTAGAGATCATCAAGAGTACTTAGGTGCTAGATATAATCAAATTTTATTTGAAAAACTTGCGATTGCTCGTAAACAGTTAATTACTGGATTTGACTTAGATTATTTGAAATTATTAACCGCGCAGTATTGTCAGATAAGGGGCATCAAATACACTAATGTCACTTCTAGTAAGTCATTTAAAGAGGTAAATGAGCTACTTGTTAAAGAAGTCCTCAGTAAGTTAGGGCTAAATATTGGAGTATTTACTAATAAAATTAATAGGGAACTATCCTTGCCGAATAAAGAAATTGTCTTTTATGGCTCACATAATCCAGATGCAGCAAGAAAATTAGTTCAATTCTTAAAACAAGAGCATTATAATAAAGATACTATAAGTTATGATTTATTGGTTCTTTCTTTTTCGCACCGAAGTATGAAAGATCTGCAATCAATGCTCAAGACTTATAAGTTATTGTCACCGGCAATAGCAAAAAAAATGATAGTGACTTCATTTTCTCATCCAAAAGCAGAAGCTCAAGATGTTTTGATTGAAGTTTGTAAATTAAACGGAATTGAATTTGTTAAAGATATTAAAAAAGAAGTTATTAATGCCAATACAATTATCTGTAGTGGTTCTAATTATTTTTTCAGGTCTTTCCTTTACTCAACACGCTCACTGCGCATCTAAAAAAAATTTACAATTACAACTGGGTGATTCTGTAAGTATCTACTCTGAAAAGGCCTATCGAAAAAATAAAGGGCTTTATTTTGAAGCGGTAGGGAACGTTGTTATTATCTCTGGTAAAGATACCCTTTATGGTGAAAAGGCGAGTTTAGATGTTAAGTCCGGTGACGTTCGAGTCGAAGGTAATGTTCGTTTTATTAGTCAAGATATAACAATATATGGCTCAGAAATAGATTTTAATTCTCAGTCAGGTCAACTTGAAGTAAAAAATGCGAGAATAATAACTTCTGATTTTAATATTGTTGCTAGTGAATTAAAAAAAATTGGCATCGATCATTACTTTGCTAAGCAAGCTGAGTTTACTACTTGTAAGGATTGTACTGAATCATGGACAATTTACGGAAGTGAAATTTTTGTTGAAATGAATCAATATGTAAAAATTAAACATGCTTTAACAAAGATTAAAGGTGTTTCAGTTCTCTATTTTCCTTTTATAGCTGTTCCTATTAAGAATAAAAGAGAGACAGGATTACTTTTTCCAGAAGTCTCAACTAGACTTGGAGAAGGCGTTACTTACCAGCAACCAATTTTTTGGGCCATTGATGACTCAAAAGATATGACTTTTAAACCTTCTTTTTATGGGCGACGTGGTTATGGGAATGACCTTCAGTACAGACAAGTTTTTGGACACAAGCAATGGGTGAATCTCGAAACTAGAATGTTGAATGATTCAATCTATCTGCCTTTTAAAAAGAATAATGATATTTCAAACACTAAGTACTTCCGAAGCTTTTACGATATTGAAACCCATTACCAATCAGACAATTCTTTATCGTTGCATTTCCAATCAACCATGATGAAAGACTTAGATATGGTAAGTGATTTTAATAACTATACCGAAAATTATATAAGAGGTAGTGATATCGGAGCTGAAGGTTATATTGAAAAACGATATGAAAGCTTTGAGATTGGTTTAGAGACCCAACTTAAAAGAAACCTTTTAGTTAATGATCCAGAGTCACTAGATAAAGAGTATGTTCAAGTTTTACCAAGTGTATATTTTTCAACAGTTCCCTTGTCCCTTGTTCAATCAGATAAGTTATTTTTACAACATATCTCAGTTGGTATCGATTCTAATTTTACTGTTTTTAAACAGCTTGATAAAAATGAAGTTACAAATATTAGAAATGTAAGACGAGTCAGTGCCAAGCCTTATTTAGATTGGCATCTTTTTACAATTGGCCCTGTCAAAGGAAAAACTCGGTACCAATTAGAATATCAGAACTATGACTTTATTGATGAAGACCAGAAAGACTTTTATAAGTATGCAGGAGTTTTAACTACAGAGTTTAGCTTTAGCATGGATAAAGTATTTGGACTAGCGTATGAGGAAGTTGTTCCAGTGACTAACATAAAAAGACAATACTTAGAGAAACTAGGCAAAGAGAAAAAAGAAAAAGATAAAGAAAAGTTTAAAGATTTAATTGGTCAAATTCCTAGTTTTGAAAACAGTTTAACTCAAGACTCTATTCGATTTGTAAAAAATAGCTATAGGCACTCACAAGAGTTTAAGCTCTTACACCATTTAATTGCTAATAGTGAAGAAAGTGGTAATGAAGATTTCAAGGCCCAACTTGACACCAATTCAGGTTGGTTTGATTATGATGATGGTATCAAAGAAGATATATATAATATTGGTGCCTTTCAAACACGTAACGAAATTCCTTTAAAAAATACCATCGAATTTCAATGGAATAATTCATTAATTAGAAAATCTCCTCGAAAGTTTAATTTCTTCGAAGATGACAAGTTTCTTAGAGATAATTTTAATTATAGTAAAATTGGCTATTTTGATGTTTCCCAAGGTTTTGTTCTTGATGATGAAGACGCAGGAAGTTTTGAAGAAAGTTTAACAAGACTATATATTAATACTGGGTACACAGCGAGTAAGTGGAGTATAAATTTAAAAGAATATTACTTCCATCAAACAGCTGATCAAATTACAAATATTGGTTTTCAAAGACGCTATAATATTTTTTCTTTATTAGGTGCTTATAACTATAACTCTTTACCAGGTGCAAACCTAAAAACTGTAAGAGGGGGAGTACAAGTTAGGCCAATTGATGCTTTCGGTTTTTCAATGTTAAAAGAACAGGATTTGGATGCTGATGAAAATATTCGATCAATTTATCAAGTCGATTTTATGCCAGACAATAATTGTTGGATCATGAATTTAAACTACAGAGAAACTGTAGTTGATACACGTTATACGGTTAATTGGGTCTTTAATTTTGGAAATGATGATTTCAAACAATACAGATCAAACTTTTTTAGTTTTAACCGGTTAAGTTTATGATCTATCTATGCGACTTTGAAGACAGTTTTACTTATAATATCTACGCAGATCTTCAGGAATTAAAATTACCAGTGACGGTCATTCCTTTTAAGGAAATATATCAATTTCTACAAACAAAAATTACATCAAATGAAAAAGAAGTAATTATCTTGGGTCCAGGTCCTGGACATCCAGATGAATATAATTTCATTCACACAACAGTTAAAAGTCTTTTGGAACGTAAAAACTTAATGCTAGTAGGAATCTGCTTAGGGCATCAGTTAATTTGGCAGGCCAAAGGACATGCGTGCCAACACTCAGCAACTCCAGTTCATGGTCAGATACAAAAGCTTAAACTCTTTGGTAAAGATCTAGAGGTACAACGCTATAACTCATTGGCCATAAAACTTAGTACTGAACAAGTTGTAGAGCTAGAAAAGAATGGTCATAGGTTAACTCTCGTAAATAGTGAACTCTTTGCCTCGGTTAAAGGGGATGTGCTAACATATCAATTTCACCCGGAGTCAGTAGGTACAACTTGCCCAAACTTGCTCTATGGTCCCATAAATAAGTTTTTGTTATAATCATAGGGTGGAAGTACGTGTAAATGGGGTTTATCACTCCTCAATAATTAACCATTTATCAGCGATTGGAACCAGTCACTTTTCTTTTGATCTAAGACCTATGAGTCTTAACTTTACTCAATCGTATAAAATTAAAGAAATAATGGAACAAACTTCATCTTCTTTAAAACATTTCTATCTTCATTTTGAGAATGAGAAAGAATTTATGATTAATGAAATTCTTTCAGATATTAGTAGTGCTAGAGGACAGTCTAGTTTGATGCTAGAGTTCTCTGGTAAGGATCAACTTGATTACTACGAAAGTTTTAAAACTCCCTATATTTGGCACTTTGACGAAGATGTTAAGTTAGATGCTATTCCAAACACTCAGTACTTAAAAAAGATTTCATTTGATCAATTATTTATTGAAAGACTTTTACAATTTGGAAAGCTCTATGAATTATTTGGAAACATAATAAAGCTTATTGGTAATAAGGGAATTGAAATTGAAATTAGTGCCAACTGGGACTCTGCAATCATGGAAACGATCATAGACTTCTATCCAGTTACTTCTTTAAATTTTGAAATCAATAACAAAGTTGAAAGAAGCTATCGTCAAATTGATTTACAACTTGTTACAGGCCATATAGAACATACTAAAAGATCTTTAAACATTTAGGATATAACCATGCACATTTTAATTAGTAACGATGATGGCGTTCATGCCACAGGAATTAACTTTCTAAAAGAAGAACTTGCTAAAGACTTCGAAGTAACAACTATC
>CAXGOD010000175.1:0-5263 GCA_964011245.1 uncultured Bacteriovoracaceae bacterium
TTGTAAGAACGTAGGCGATAATTGAAATGAATGAAAGATAGTTTCTTGCAGTTTTGTTATAACGAACCTGTAAGAATTCAGGCATAGTTGTAACACCACTTCTTATATAAAAAGGAACAAATACCCAATCAAGCATTAGGAGAATGATACCTGCAAGAATTTCAAATTGGGCTACAGCAACTCCGCCTTTTGCTCCCGCTCCAGCCAAACCAATAAGATGCTCAGAACCAATATTTGAAGCAAATAACGAAGCCCCAATTACAAACCAGCCAAGGTTTCTTCCTCCAAGGAAATAATCATCAGAAGATTCTTTTTCTTGTTTTGTAACTTTATATGCAATGAAAAAAACGATGAAGAAATACCCTGCGATAACGAGGTAGTCTGTAAGTGCCAGGGCAATGTTCATGAACTTGTGTCCTTTTATAGTGTGTGTGGTGGTTTAGGCTCATTTTATATTAAAGTGGAGCTATTAAATCAAGACATAAGTAAATATTAAAATAAATAGTATTTATACCGATAGGAGGTCATGAAGATATTAACGATCTTTCTTTCACTTGTTTTGGGGCCTATAGCAGGCTCTGGAATCTTTAATAAATACTGGTTACCGCCTGAGGTTAGGCAGTATGTAATCCCACCTAAATACGATGCAGGTGTTTGTTTAAGTTCAAATCGTTGGGGAGTTAACCCTAAGGTTGTCATAGGGCACAAAGAGAGCAAGAGTCGCTCAAATTATCTATTAAAAGATCACGATCGTTATCAACACTTACAATATGTTTCAAGTTTTCAAGTAGAGAAATACGCAACAGTTGTTGCTTGTAGATAGTCTAAAAATGTAATGGATTTTTTTTGAAGTGAAGCTTAGATGATCCCTGCATTTCAAGGATCATCATATTCTGCTTCTAATTCCTTAACCCCTTAAGGAATTCCCCTGACAAGAAAGGTTATAGCTCAAGGTCAGATTTTAATCAACGCGTCGCGTTCACTAAGTGTTTCGAATCAAATTTAATTTTTGGAACGGGTATATATTACATAAATATGTAACTGTCTGAAATATAGAGTCTCTAAAAAAAAAGACCAAGCATCCGCCTGGTCTTTTAAACTCTCTCTCTCTCTCTCAATTGCGCAAGCTCTCGCTATCTACACTGCTAAATCAACTAATATTCTCCCTACAAAAATAAAAGTCGTTCCCCTAAGCAGCTTTCCCTGTGGAGAGTTTATAACAGAAGGCCTTGTCTGAATCAATTGAGTTTGGAAACATTCTGTTTCGAATTTAAAAATGTTTTTGGAACGTGTAATTATTTCTGAAGAGAAATTAAGTATGAAAAAATTACAAATAGTTTCTTAGACAAAAAAAGCCCACTCAATGAGCGGGCTTATAACTTTTTTATGTTAAAAAAAATCTTACATATTTGAGCACTTTCTAGAAGCAACTTTTTCTAGAATAGAATGTGCAATCTTATTAATTAGTTTCGCTCGTTTAGTTAGCAATGCTGTATCAATGACCATTTCATCGAACGATACAGAGTCTGTATATGTATCAGTTATTTGGGCATGAACAGCACATGAGTTTGTTGCTGTTTTATCAGCACAGGCAGAAATAAGATTTAATTTAAAACGAGTTTCTTCATTACTATTCTTAACAAGGTATCCTCTTTTTATTAAACCTTTTTTAAATTCATTATGAATGCTCGAACTAGAATGCCCATTAATAGATAAACTACAAGGAGAAGGTAATCCCTCTGAGCTTGCAAGCTTTTTAAGGTCATAACCTTTTCTAACTAACATTCCAAAGATTGCAGTTGATGAATCATAATGGTCACTACCATCTAAACCAATGAAGGTAAGATACTCATGCATAACAAGTCTAATACTTCTACTATCTACTTTAGGATCTCCTTCCATATCAATCCAAGCTTGTTCATTTACAATTATTTCATTTGGGTCTGTGTAGTTAATGGCCTCTCTAATTTCACCATCATAAGCTTTTACTTTATTTGGATCTTTTTCACCTTTAACAAGTACATACTTTCCTGAGTCCTTATTTAAAAGACCATCAAAGTCTTTTACATAATTACAATACCCTTCGGGATCTTTTTCATTTTCACAAATGTCTTTCCAAACCATATGAACGTTTCTGGCGACTGTTGAAAAGTGTGAAGCGGTACTATTTCCACCGTTACCACCTCTGTGACCACCACGCGCTTGTGCTGAAAAGCTACTCAACATTAATGTTAAGACAACTGCTTTACTGATATTTTTCATAAATCTCTTCCTTACTAACATTGCTTCTTGGGAATATTTGCATACATATTTCATATACTTCTTTTTTGTCACCTTCTTCTAAAAAATCATAAAGTTTATCTTGAAACTCTCTGATCATTTTCTTTGCTTCTGGAAGCTTAGAAGGATCAATAGCAAGAGTTGCAAAACTAAAATCTCTTAGCATTACATCATCAGTAAAAAGTGACTCTCTGGCAGCCTCAAGGTTTTCAGAATGTCTTTTCTTTAATGACGTATTTGGAATATCTTCTGTCGTAGATAATTCAATATCATTATAAGTTAAATTACCTTCAGCTGTGTATTCAAGTAGGTTTAGTCTTAAAAGACGTTCCATTGCTTCAGAAACTTTTTTCTTTGTTGTTCGAAGCCTTTTAGAGACCCATTCCGAATCACCATTGAAGTCTTTTGTTTCAGCTAAACATAAAATTGCATAATAATGCCAATCAGCTACAAGATAATATTGATCATTTTGTAGTTGAATCACTTTACGACTAGACTCTGGAGTATGGCTTAGTCCTTTTTTATCTCTATTAATCTTTTCATTTAATTGAGAAAAATCTTCAGGAGGAAGACATAGTCTATCCGCGAGCTTCATTATCATTTTTGGTGAAAGTACTCTTTTACCATTCAAAAATTCTGAGAGGGAGGCAGGGGATACATCTAAAAGTCTAGCAAATGCACGTAACGAAAAACTATTGTTTTTTGTTTTTAATTGGTCGAGCCGCTCTCTTAATGTCTTTTGCAAATAAATTTGAGCTTCCATAAATTAATATTCCATTGCTATGTAAAAATTTAAATCAGTGTATCGAGAATTGTGACGCGTTGCAATAAATGCTGAGTAACTATGTAATTATGATAGAGCTCTATTTAATTCTGAGGGGTTACATGGCCCAATTATGAGCGTAGTGAGCATGGTTTGGAGTCTTTAATATATTCATTATATCATGAACTTCAGAAGTTGTAGGTTTTAGCCATATATCTAGCTTCTCTTCATCCAAGGAAATGGGAGTTCTATCATGACCCATCTGTTCTATTTCAGGTCTAGGATCATCAGTGATAATGGCAAAAGATTGAATAATCTCTGATTTATCTGCAGAGTACCAGTTGTCGTAAATACAAGGAACTAACATATAGTCTTCGTTATCTGGATAGAATTCTATTAAGGCCTTGTGTCCATTTCTTGGTACCCATTCATAGAATTTTTTAACTGGTAGCATAGCGTGAAGGCGCATAAATGGTTTCTGCCAAGCACGAGCGCTTGTTAAGCTGTCTAGGCGAGCATTAAAGGTGTTTTTGATTTCAACTTGTTTTCCGCTTTTTTCATCAGTTCTCAAATATTTATCTGACTCACAAAAGTGGGGCAGGAGCTGATAGCGCATAGGTCTTATTTCTCTTTGTCCACGAACATCACAGATTATAGGGGCCCATACTTTTGAGAAGATTCTTTTGTCTTCTTGATATACATATTTGTACTTATTAGCATCTAGCTGTTCCATTCTTTTGAAGTGATCAAATGACTTCTCATTAATTTGGGCATCAAAGCGATAGGCCAACTTCTTTAAATCAATATCTACTTGTACGGAAAAACACATTTTAATAGCGTACCACCTTCACGATAGTCACTGCAAGCTCCTGAATTGACTGATTTTAGACAAGGAATAATCTACCGCATGTTTACGGAAAAGTTACGGTTTGATATAATGGGTATATGGACACACACAAAATTTGTTACAAGATTGATTATATCCCAGTTCGGGAGAGTTTTTTAGCAGAAGAACTTACCCCTGAGATTTACAGAAACTCCCATGCGCCGGAAGAAGACGCCTTAATCCCGGTCTTCTCTATGGCGGTACAATGTGGGCTCTTTGGAATCAGAGATGACCATATAGAAAACTACTTGAGTTTGGATGAGCGCTTTATTAAGAATAAACATTCAACCTTTATCTTTAAGATGGAGGGAAAGTCTATGGAGCCGCATATCTTTCATGGAGACTATTTAATTGTTGATAGGGCGATTACGGAATTTTTCAATAAAATTGTTATTGTGGATATATATGATGAGCGCCTTTGTAAGTTCCTAACTAAGGAGAATGGTAAAACAATTCTTCGCTCTTTTAATAATAGTCATAAAGATATTATTGTTACTGAGGAAATGGATATGCGAGTTTTTGGGGTAGCGACTTTATGTTTTAGAGATTTGCTTTTAGGCGTTTAGCTAAATTACTTCTTATAGAACTTAACATCACAATACCCATCTGTGGAACACTTCTTCTTTGGAAGGTAAGGCCTAATTTCGGCAAAAGCCAAATAGGATAAATGCATGACAAAATGAACAGGTTTAAAACTTGCTATTGGAGCAAGCCATTTTAATTTAGGGATTCTTTTCCAAATCTCAATAAATGAATCAACACCTTCAACAAATGTTCCATCTTCTAGCTGGATATTGAAATACTTATTTAATCGGTCTTCAGGGATACTAACCAGGCTAGCGTCAAACTTTGGCGAGGATATATCAACATATGCTAGGTTGTTATCAGAATCAATCTTTCTATAGATATCAACTTCTGCTACACACACTGAGCATTTACCATCAAAGAAAAGAGTTAGTTTTTCCATGGTTTATATATAATACTAATTTGATTGAGATTCAATGCATAAGAACTCTACATAAGCTAAACAAGTAATAAATTCACTGATCTAGAAATCTTGAAAAGCATCCTCGATTAGGATAAAATTTGATTTATGAAATGGTTGTTATTATTTGTTATTCCCCTGAGTGTTTTTGCTAAAAAAGAAGCTCCAGCAGTTCTTTATAAAAAAGTATTTAAAAACTTTTACGCATTTTCAGAGCACAAAGTCGTGGACACCATTTCTGAGAATCCAATTAATAATAAGATTCTTAAAGCACTCAATAAGAAAAAAGAAACGATTGGTTTTATAAGAGAAATTATAACAACAACAGGTTGTGATAGTGCCTGTCTTC
>CAXGOD010000176.1:0-5262 GCA_964011245.1 uncultured Bacteriovoracaceae bacterium
TCCCTGAGGTCTTAGATGTCTATACTCCAACAAGTGAACTCGTGCATTATGATTACCTTTCATAAAAGATTTCATTGTTGCAAAAAAAGCAAATACTGCTCCGCCTACTTTTGTATATAAATGAACAGCTAAGGCCAAATACATTAATATAATTAAAAAGATAGAAAAGTATCTTACAGATGAAAAAATAAACTCTTGGTTGCCTAAGAAATATGCAACCTTAGTACTATTCTCTGGTAATGACTTTACGGCTAAATCAATCATTAGTTCATACATTCCGTAGATCATGGAAGATACAAATATTGTGGTAATGATCGCAAGGATACTAATAAATAAAAAAAAGTGAAAAAAGAATACTTTATCAAATACAGGTTGATGTATTTTTGAAAAGGCCGGAGGTATCGTATTGGCCTTTAATTGTTTTTTATTACGTGCTTCATAAATATACTGAAAAAAGAAACCACTAAATCTTGTTAGCAACTTAAAGTCTGAGAATAGATCTGGATTATAATTAGTATTTTTATTATCAATTGCTTTATTACAGTACTCAGCAATCTTGTCGAATGGTCTAATAAGTATACGACCTGTGTACAAGCCCAGTAAAAAAAGGATGATATAAAATGCTAAGATATAGGTTAGGTTCGCAAAAGTATTAGAAAGAATATAGTCAAAATAAGCCGAGCGTAGTTCCACTAGCTCAGGATAGCCATGGGCCTCAAAAAAGACGTTATTCAGGGACAAAACTAGCCACATAAGATACGCCACAATTGCCATAGCAAAGACATAGACACCTGCTACCTTGGAAGCTGTTGCAATGACAAAGCGTGAATCCTCACTAGAGAATAGCTTTGATAAACGAATTTTTTTTATTTTTGTAATATCCATAACTTATAACTATTGTAGCTGTTTTTTGAGCTAAAAAAACAAGGCAAAAATTGTTCAATAAATCAATATATCTGTAAAAAATACATTCTCAATGCATATTTATTGCGAGAACTCCTGAGTGTGGTAGTTTGGTTTCAAGCGATGACACACCTAAGAAATGTGTCAAAGTACTCTCTCCCTCTCTCTCAATTGCGCAAGATCTAGGTCTTGCGCTTTTTTTTGTCCAAAATTTAAAAAAGTGGTAAATCTTTATCTGGTAGGGCTTTCAAGTAGTTTCTTATCCCAAGACTTATCGCCCTAGCATATTTATCGAGATACTTTTCCTTATTAAGTGTTGATAGTTCTTTGTGATTAGACATAAACCCAGCTTCAATAAGAACACCTGGTCTTTTAGATAGGGCCAAAACAAAAAAGAGCCCTGGTTTCACTCCCCTATCTTTTAATTTATATTTCTTGCCTACAGACTTCGCTACATTTTTATGAATTGAATTTGCGAGCTTCTTTGACTGAGAAACTGTTTTTTGAATAACAAGATCAATCAAAATTTGATTAACGGTTTTCGCAGCACCTTTTAGATATTTATTTTCAATATTTTCTACTTTTCTAATGGCCACGTCAGCATGATTATCTAGGTAATAAGTTTCAAAGCCACGAGACTTAGATTCATTAGATGAGTTAAAGTGAATGGAAACAAATAGATCGGCCTTGACAACATCGGCCATATTAGCCCTTTCATCAAGTCCAACTGTTCGATCAAAACTTCTGGTTAAATAGGTTGTATAAAACGGGTCCAAATATCTTTTCAATTTTTTTGAAAGTCTTAGAGTTAAATCTTTTTCATAAATATTTTTTGTTTTTTTCGATCCATTTCTTTTTTTTATCCAAAGTCGACTCATGGCCCCTAACTCTTCTCCACCATGTCCCGGATCAATCAAAACAACAAAAGCTTCAGAGTTGAAACTTAAAAGAATGCTAAAAATAAGTGTAAGTGATCTAATCGTATTCATTTTAATATATTTTCTCTAATCGATGTCCTGGAAAATAATGAGAAAGTATTTGTTTATAATTCCAGCCTCTTTTTGCCATTTCAAGAGCACCTAACTGGCACATTCCAACTCCATGCCCATGCCCTTTACCTTTCAAAATAACTTTATTTCCTTTTTGTTCAAGATGAAAATAATTTGATGGTGCTTTATCTCTTCCAAGAACTGATCTTATCCTAGATTTTTGCAAAGTTAAAAGGCGATCATCATCATAAAGACGAAGTTTTGTCTTTCCTTTATTGTCTGGAATGATTTTCATTACAGGAGTTGATCTATTAACTAGTTTATCGTTATAAAAATTCTTTAAAGTCTTATCTATAACCAAATTAAATCTCTTTTTAGGCAGGACTAACTTCCAATCTTTCTTTCCAAGCTTATGACAAAAAGGACAGTTTACCGACTCATAACCTTTAACCTTATTTGCCCAAACTTGAGAAGGCTTTAAAGTTCTCCCTCCACACTTAGCATGAAAAAAGATTGGCGTGATTTTACCTTTGCCAACGATTAAAACTTCGCCAGAAGTTTCCTTAGTTGCTAATTCTGTCTGCTTTGTTGAATCGAAGAATGATCCATTGACTTGATGTTTTTCAGAGTTCTCTAAATCATAATATGTCTTAAAACCTTTAGTTCTCGAAACTTGCTGAGTGACAATTTTATGATAAGCATATGACCTCGCAGCCACAGCTTGGGCCTTAAGGGCTTCAAGTGGCCAAACTGCATTCATCTCTTTAGCTAATAAGCTCGTTAGATATGTCTCTAGTGGAATTTGATTAATAAGGTCACAACCCTTTTGTTCAGCTGCTGCAATAATATTTAACTTCCCTGGATAAGCAGTTTTCTCCCAGCGAATTAATCCAGTTGGCGATGAAAGACTTGCTAATAGTAGTGGATTTTTAAGTTTTTTTAACTTTTTCAGCTTTAAACAATTGAACCTTAAATTTTTCTTTCCCAGGTAAGACTTACTTTTTCTACGTCCATTGATCTTTTTTTGAATATCTAACCCAGATAACTGAACAGCTTTTAGATTTTTACCTATTCTAACTTTAATTTGAGGAATATTTGAATATGCCGACAAAGACGCGGTAAAAAATACGAAGAGGATAAAATTCTTTCCCTGAACTAACACTATCTATCCACTCCTTGGATTGCTTTCTCATTTTTAACTTAATAAATTTTAGCACGATTTTAAATTCGATTACAAGAAATTAAAGACTTAAGTGTCCCATGGCCTTTTGCATGTCATCCCAGGCCATCTTTTTCATATGAACAGCAGAGTTTAGAAGGTTTGGTGAAAATAGAGGCATAACCTCAGTTTGAAATTCATTTAATTGAATTTTATAAAACTTTCCATGAATATCTTTTAAACGTTTTTTAATTCCAAGGATTCCGTGGCTTGCAGTTACACCAAGGCTAATAACAAGATCTGGCTTGAACTTGTTAACTTCATTCAGCACAAGCTCTAAGCAGTCTTCATCACCATATGTTACAGATGTTAAGATATAATCCATAGGAGTTAACTTCATAGCCTTAACCATTCTAGAGAATAGGTTTGCCGTATCTGGCTCAAACAAAGATGTGAACTCTTTAATATCATCAGATAAGTCTTCATATGAATTTGTGTTAAAGCTATCTGAAACAAAAAGAACTCGAACCTTCTCTTGAGAAAGCTTACTAGAAGGATAACGAAGGTCTGTTAGAGACTGACTCGTTTGCTCAACCAAATATGTTTCAAGGCTTTGGCAGGCCTCTAAGCTGAATTCATTAGTTAATCCATCAGCGTCTACATTTTTAGCCGCGATCTCGCCGCCTTCAACCTGAACAGGTTTATTATCATTATCCTCTAATTTCTCTTTTCCAAATTGATGAAAGCTATCAAGTATTAGCGTTTTTTCAGTAACAGTCTTACTGTCTTCTGCGGATGTTTCAGATGAAGCTAAAGCCTCAACAACAACACTATTTCGCTTCTTCCTCATGTAGCCACGAGAGCTCTTAAACAGCTCGTCTGCATAGTTTGAAGGTGTCTGATTGCTAATTAGCTTGTCTCGATATATTTGCCGCAGAGCATCTTTAAAGTGCTGTTCCATGCATTTTAGATATCATAGGAAGACACAATTTTCCTAGCATTATTTATTTACGATATTTTTTAAAGGGCCACCCCATTCGTCCCGAAAGGTTAAACAGTTGATATACTGTTGGAGGACCTAATGGCCAAAGAAGTTGATTTTAAATTTGAGCATTATGAAGAGTACTGGGGAAGTCCGGACAATGTAAAAAAGATAATGGGTGAATGCAAAGTATGTGGAGCAAAACTCCTACTTAGTCATATGCCTGATTACAAAAACCTGCTTGTTCAAGAAACTGCACGCTGCATTGAATGCGGTGGTGGTAATCGTAAGATCATCCACATTCTTAATTAGCTCTTCTCTTCGGCATGTAAGACCCTGTTAAAGCCTTGCATGCCTAATTTTTTTTCTTCTTAATCTTTTTATTCTTTCCCTTAAACAATCTATTCTCTTCAGCTTTATGATGTAGTTTTCTACTAAAGCGATGTGCTTCATCTCTGAGCTGAACAATTGTTCTATAAAGCGAGGGACATTTATTTAATACATATGGATTTGCTCGTCCAGGAATAATCAATCTTTCCTCAGACTTACTAATTTCACGGGCGCTATAATTTCCTGAAGTTAAATCTCGAGCTTTAGCAATTCCAACAACTGGCACATCAATTTCTAATTCCTCTAAGACCTTTACAACTGTATTAACCTGCGCCTTTCCTCCATCAACAACAAAGACATCAGGAAAGTTTCCATATTTTAGTCGTCTAAGAAAAACTTCTCTCATCATTGCGAAGTCATTATTTCCTTCAGGCCTTTCTTCTAAATGGTAATAGCGATAGGCCTTCTTATCTGGAGTTCCCTCATAAAAGACAACCTGAGAGGCAGCTGGGGACTTCCCTTGCCAGATGGCAACATCATACCCTTCTAAAGTCTTTGGTCTTTGCTTAAGCTTAAGTAAATCTTTTAATCTATGAAGACCAGTGTAAACGCTCTCTTCATTTTCAATCCTAACTCTTTGAGTCTCTTCAGCATGCTTTTGAGTCATGGAAAGGAGAGATTGATACTTCTTAGATCCTTTTTCTACTTTGATTTTAAATTGCTCACCAATAATCTGCTGAAGCGCTAATTGAAAATAATTACAAAATTCTCCTGAAATTGAAGTAATAATTCTTTCAGGAATTGCTTCATTATTTTCTGAATAATACTGAAGAAGGTATTGAATAATTTCTTCTTCTGTATCACTAAGCATATCTTGATTTAAAAAATTATAATTTCTA
>CAXGOD010000177.1:0-5238 GCA_964011245.1 uncultured Bacteriovoracaceae bacterium
TGTCCTGGAGGTGTCTGCCATCTCACAAGCTCTGGGTTATATTTTTTCATCTGCTCAAAGTCTGAATCTAAAACAGAAGCTATATTATATAAATCTGTATTTCCTGGAACTGTAATTTCTTCAAAATCTAACGCTCTATCAAACTCAACATCATTAAAGCCAAATGAATTTAAGTTCTTTCCAATAATAGCTAGTGCCATAATTTTTGGAACATAATTTTTTGTTTCTGCTCGAAGATATCTTCCTTTTCTAATCTTCCAAAAGTTTTTCGTTCTATAGCGTCTGATTGCTCTTCGCATTTTACCTTCACCAGCATTATAACCGGCCATAGCTAACTCCCACGAACCAAACATTTCATTTAAGTCTCTAAGATACATACTCGCAGCAACTGTTGCTTTTAGTGGATCACGTCTTTCATCTAAAAAGAATCCTACATCAAGACCAAACCTCTTTCCTGTATATGGCATGAACTGCCAAGGACCAACAGCTTTGGCCCACGAACGAGCATGATTCTGAAAACCACTTTCTGCCATTGATAAATAAATTAAATCTCTTGGTAGTCCTTGATCATTTAAAACCTTACTGAAAACTGGTGCATACCTACCAGATCTTTTCGCATATCTTTTAAAGAGTGCTCTTCCGCGCCCAGTAAAATATTTAATCCACTTTTTTGTAGCTGCATTATAGACAACTGGAATATCAAAATATTTATTTTGAAGGTTTAAATGTTCAGCTCCATATAAAAAATAGATCTGTTTATTTGAATTTTTAAGATCAGAGTCACCAGCACTACCAAGTAGACAACCATGGCATGTTGGTAAAGTTTTATCTACAATATGTTTTTGAACTCTTTTAACTTTTGATACGGTATTTTTTGTCTCTACACTTTTAGTTTGAACTTGATTTGTAGCACATCCAGAAAATGCAACTAATGAAATTAATGAAAATAATGAAAATAATTTTTTTGTCCTTAACACAAAACACTCCTTGTTCGAGTTCGGAACTTCGAAAATTCTTGTAATTTCCATTGTTTAACATATTCATCTGAATGTCACCCCCTTGAATGAAAAAGATTAGGGTCCAAAAGACTACTCAATAAATAGTATAGAATATTTAACTGCCCCGACCGAAGTCAGTAATTTTTTCCGCTGCGTAATATCAATGATTTAGATTTTGTGTTAAAATTTTCAAATTCAAACTTATCTTAGGGAGTTAGAGATATGGGTGCGGCTACTGATAAGAACATGACTAAAAAGATCATGTTTGCTCTTTTTTCAGGTTTACTCTTAGGACTAGTTTTATTCTACACAGGTCATGGAGATCTTGCTGAATACGTAAAACCGGTCGGTGATATTTTTATTAAATTTTTAAAGATGATGATCATTCCTCTAGTTATGTCATCAATCTTTGTGGCGATGGTTAACCTTGGAACACCTGAAGAACTTGGCTCCATTGGTCTTAAAGCTCTTCTATATTATTTCGTAACAACGGCTATTGCTGCTGCAATTGGACTTCTTGTGGTTAATATCATTAACCCAGGAGTTGGGATTGATATAGGATCTGTTGGTGCTGAAAAGATGAGTGCTGCACTTACAACAAAACTCCAAGGCAGTGCAGAAACAGGATTGTTTAAAACAATTCTTGGTGTTGTAACAAATGCTATTCCAACCAATCCATTTCATGCCATGGCAAACTCAGTTATTCTTCAAGTTATATTCTTCTCGTTAATGTTTGGTATTACAGCTTTATTTTATAGAAAAGAAGCTGAACCATTTGTTAACTTTATGAAGAGTTTAGAAAGTCTTTCAATGGGATTAACTCATGGACTTATGAAGTTTGCTCCTTATGGTATTTTCGCTCTTATGTTACACGTAATCGCGACAACAGGTTTTGATGCTATTTCAGGACTTGCAAAATATATGGTTACGGTAATTGTTGGTCTTATCTTACACTTCTGTGTCTTATTAATAATTGGTGTTATTAGAGCTAAAAAGAATCCAATGTTTATTCTTAGAGGTGTTATTCAGTCTGTTTTGACAGCATTCTCAACAGCTTCTTCTGCAGCAACATTACCAATTACAATGGCAAATGTGGAAGACAACTTAGGTGTAGATAAAAAAACTGCTCAATTCGTTTTACCTCTTGGTGCTACAGTGAATATGGATGGAACAGCTCTTTATGAGTCTGTTGCCGTTATCTTTATTGGACAGGCCTATGGTCTTGATATTTCAATTGGCCAGCAAATGATTATCTTTATGACAGCTTCAATTGCAGCTGTTGGTGCTGCTGCCATTCCAGGAGCTGGACTTGTAACAATGAGTATTGTTTTATCTGCAGTTGGCTTCCCTCTTGAAGGTATTGGATTGATCTTAGCTGTTGATAGAGTTTTAGATATGTTTAGAACAAGTGTAAATGTTTTTGGAGACTGTATCGGAACAGTTGTTGTTGACTCTTTCGCAAAAGAAGAAAAGTTAGGTGACCAATTAAAGTAATATGCTTAATACTTTTACTTATAACGCAAATAGCTTGGGGGAAAGTTGATCCCCCAAACTATGATTTTAGTGTCGATCAATTTAATGCCTTTATGCCCGGAGAAAAGATCTCCAAAATCAATTTAAAGTACAAGTATACAGAAGTTGTTTTTAAAGAAGGCGCTTTTGTCACCTATAAATACTATGTCGAGCATATTCGTTATAAGTTTCCAGTTCTAGTGCAAACAATAAACGGCATTGTAACTGATTTCTACGCAAGGCTTCCTTATTATTTTCTCCATGATATTTTTCATCAATCACTTATTAATAGATATGGAGCTCAAGACTTTTATCAAAAGACAGAAGAGTCTGCCATATACGTTTGGAAAAACAAAAATAATATCAAGCACATCTACAGTGGAGCTTGCACACTTACATGCTTTCCTATCTTCTATAGTGCAATACCTGTGGCGCACAAGTACGGAATGGGCTTTGAGCCCATTATAAAAAAAATGCAAAAGAGTTTAAAAAACTAAGATCCTTGTACGACCTGTCGTGGCTTAAAGTTCTCAACTGGATAAACATAACCATCAACCATCATAGCAAAACTATATATTGATTCTTTTAATGTTAGATCTAATCCTTGGTGTGAAAAGTAACTTGTATTCATGGATAAGAAGCTTACAAGTTCTTCTTTTCGCATTCTCTTCGTTCTGTCTTTAAGAGTTGGATCCAGTCTTAGAAGTTGAAATCCAGGACTAATATCTTTAACACCATCTATACTCATGATTTTTGCTTCTCTTGTATCAATAAAGAAAGACTCGAAGTTAGCTTCTCTAGGCTTCATAACGACGACACCCTCATCAACAGGTACACCCCAAAAGCCAATAACTCCTAGTGGTGCTAATGCCCAACTAAGGTAACGAGTAAGAACAACCTTTACTTGAAGAAGTTGTGATTCAACGTTCTTCATTCCAAGCTCCCAAAAGTAATTACCATCGCCAAAGATCATCATTCCTAGGCCTTTGTATCGATAAACATCATAACTTCCTAATTGAGTTAAGTTCTCTGGCCCATACATATCTAGTGAGTGTGACTGATCTATTTGTTTTGAAACTCTAAAGTTTGCTGAGGAAATTTTTAAAACCTTAGTTTGAAATTTATCAAAAGAAATTTCTTTAAGCTCTTCGGGCTTAAGTTTTTCAAACCCCATCTGAGTTACCACTTCGGATAATTTTAATTCAAAGTCTTGATCTTCAAACCTCAAGAATACTGGGTATCCCAAATTTTTCCTGTACTGGTAATAACTTACATTTTTTGTACTCATACAAACCTCGGTTCTTCATCCTTTCCTATAATATTTATCGACCTTTCAAGGCTTATCCTTTAGAATTTAAGAAACATATTAGATGAATTTAACCTTAAGAATAATTAAGAGAGTTTTATGATCAAGTTTATTACATTCGTACTTCTAACTACTTTTACTACTGGTGCTTCCGCAGCTATCCGATCAGAGTTCTCAGGTAACTTAGATGCTCAAGCCAAGGGACTAAAAAATACAAATACTGCTAAGGATCTTGGACAAGATTGGGATAATGAAAACATGTATCTTCTTTACTCTAATATCAAGGGCAGAATCATGTTTAGAAAAACTACACTTAATATTAATTGGTTTCTCAGATACAGCCAAAGTGAACTTTATAAAAAAGACTATGTTGCTCCAAGATTCTCAATGTATCCAAACAACGTGATCTTAAGAGATATATTTAAACTTGAAAAAGTAGATGAAGCCGATGGAGCTGTTAGCGAATCTATTCTAAATGAATTTAATTATGAGTGGGGAGATCACGAAACTATTTTTAACTTTGGTCGTATGGCGGTAGATTTCGGTGAGGGATATACATTTAACCCAATCAATCCTTTTATGCTTCCTTCAGCCTTCTCAACACTCCAAAACATCTCTCAAGGTAATGATGGAATGAAGTTTTATATCCAATCAGAAAAAGACTTCAGAATTCATTTTTATATTTTTGGAGACAAACAATTTACGGATTATGATGGAAAAATTACTAGAACTATAATGTTTAGAGGAGATTGGGATTACTCTGACCAAGTTCATATCAACTATATTTTAGGTGAAGATCAAAAAAGACATAAGTATGGTTTTGAAATTCGTTATGCTTTTGATCAAGGGCAAGTTTTTGGACAAGCTGTTAGAAACTCTCAACGCCTTGATAAAGAAGATGCTGCTGACAATGGACTTTTCCACTACGTGATAGGCTATGAAAAAGATCTCACAACTATGTGGACGGGAAGACTAGAGATCGGGAAATTTGATGTGGATAATACTTTTGTTGAAGCGAGTTACGCACAAAACTTCCTTCCACAAAAGAATTTTGCAGCACTTATTAATACTTTTAAATTAACGGACCTTGTTAAAGTTCAACTTAATGCAAGTGTGGATACTCTTTCAGGATTTAGCTATTTTCATGCTGATGTTAATCATCAATATGACAAAACAGTGCAATTTCATGTATTTATGTCAGGTCCTATGTCTAGGGCAAAGGATGAGCCTGAGTATTCTTCGCAGCGCGTTTTTGCCGGAGAACTTGGTCTTGGATTCCGCTCAGTATTCTAGCGAATTTCTCTCTAACGCGGGAGAGAGTTTTGTTGACATTAGGCCTCGTAAGTCTTAAAAACTATAGTTCAAAATAGATCTGGTCTAGGGTTAAAAGAAGGGTTTACCTCTCTCCTAGCTAGTCGCATA
>CAXGOD010000178.1:0-5235 GCA_964011245.1 uncultured Bacteriovoracaceae bacterium
CTGTTAACGGACAAATCGAAGGTATCTTAGTAAGAGGAGCAACTGACTATGTGTCTCGCGGTGGATGTAGAGTTTCTAATAGAATCTCTAACTCATCGGGTCGTGGAGAAGATGTAACGTTAATCACAAACATTAAAGAGCTTCAAAATTTATAATCAAGATTGCACAATCTAATTTTTTATTACAAAAGCCCGCTTTATGCGGGTTTTTTTTTTTATACGTGATACAATTAACTTAACGAGAGTAATGCATTAGTTGCAGCGCTCAAAAAAAATGTCAAAAAAATGTCATTTTTTTCTTTTAATATGGATAAAAGTTTATAAGAATGCCTTTATGAAAAATTTAGTAAAACTTATAGTAATTATTAGTTCAACTTATCAATTTGCTTTTGCATCTCAAAAAGCAATTTTCTACTCTAATGTCGGAAACGAGTCAGGTTTCGCTTTAAAATCAAAACTAAATAAGATTCTAAAGGCTTCTCACCAAGATAAAGGATACAGTGCTTTAATTTCTGTGTACTTTAGAAGTGATGTTGATAAAACTTATGAAAATGATGGTTCAATTGTAGACATCTACTCTGAAGAGCCAGCAAGCTACGACCCTTACACTTATAAAAGTAAAAAGAAAAAGTGTGGATCTTACAAAGGTGAGTCAGATTGCTTTAATAGAGAGCATCTTTTTCCACAAAGTGCTTTTGGGAAGAAGAGTCCAATGAGATCTGACTTCTTTCATGTTTATCCAACAGATGGTTATGTTAACGGTAAAAGATCAAGTTTCCCATTTGGAGAGGTTAATCATGCTAGCTGGACATCAAGAAATGGATCAAAGCTAGGTAATAATACTTTTGGAAAATATAGAGGAAAAGTTTTTGAACCAATTGATGAGTTCAAAGGTGATGTTGCAAGAGCTCTTTTATACTTTGCAACTAGATATGAGCACAGAGCAAAAGGCATGAGACACGCAATGCTTAATGGAACGAAAGATCAGTTCTATGCCGATTGGTTTATCAACCTTTTAATTAAGTGGCACAAACAAGATCCTGTAAATCAGCATGAGATTCAAAGAAATGAAATTGGACACAAGTTCCAGGGGAATAGAAATCCATTCATTGATAACCCACAATGGGTTGAAAAAATCTGGCTTGGTGCGAAAAAATAATTTAAAGATATAAAAGTATATAGGCCCTCATTTGAGGGTTTTTTTTTTGTCTAAATTTTTGTATAATCTTTTCAGTTCAAGGAAGAGGGGAATTACATGAAGTATCTACTACTATTATTAGTATCCTTTAGCGCTGTTGCTGAAGATCAAATTGTTCAAAAATTAAAAGAAGAAAATGTTTTATTAATGAAGCAGATGGAAAAAAATTATCAATTCATTCAAGCTAGAAAAACTTTAAAATCAAATTTTAAAGTTTCAACTGATAATAGAGTTACAAAAAAACTAAAAAGAACTAGAAAAGAAATTAAAGGAGTTTCAAATATATATTTTGGGCTTGAATCATATGATTGGGGAGATGACATAAGTAATGACGCTCCAACTTTATCATATGAAATGGGTGGAAAGAACTGGAGTACACTTTTTAGTTATGGTCGCTTATCTTTAGATAACTTTCCAGCAAATGGGATTCAAACATTAGTAAACGTATTCAAAATGAATCTTCAATATAATATTAAAGCATTCTCAGAAAGAATGACATTTTCACCGTATATGAGCTACCGAATATATAATGTAAACAGCCCAGATGCAGGGAGTATAGATTCTGTTAATGAGTCCCAGAGAGAACTAGACTTAGTCCAAAGAATTGAAGATCAAACGGGGCTTACTCCAGGTATGAGTGTTAGCTATAGTATGACCAGAAAATGGGATTTTAATTTTAGAGCTGACTTAGGTGCAAGCGGTAGAGTCGCCGGGTTACACTTAGGCTATAAATTATAAACGATAAATAGGTTACATTCTTGAAGCTCTCTCTAGAGCTTCAAGTTATTTGAATTTTGCTTTAGACCAATCTTTTAATTGCCAAGTGGTAGTTACTTCCGAAACAGTTTCACCATCTGTATTCGTTACAGTTGTTTTTAATTGAATGTCAGCTTTGTCTTCTTTTTTGATTTTTTCTATTAAGTTATCAATTTGCTCATCAGTTAACTTTGAGCTGCCAAAGATTTCAGACTTCGCTTGTTTAAAGTAAACCGCACTTATGTCTTTCATAATGAGACGGTACTTTAAATTAGAAAAGTTCTTACTTAAAAGAATTCCAGCAGAAAATTCACCAATTAAACATTGAGCAATGGCATGCATTCCACCTAGATGATTATGGTTCAGTCTTTTATTGACCAATCTAAAAAGACTTTCATTTCTAGAAATTTTTAAAAATTTTAGGCCATGAGGCTTATTAAAAGGAATTCCTAGTGAAAACATCTTTTGAAGAGCATAGAGCGCTTTAGGGTCTTCAGACTTTGCAAATAATGCATCCATTAATTTAAATATTTTATTTCTCATAAATTATTTTAACATAAAAAAAAGCCTTTCAAAAGAAAGGCCAGTTATAGTCTATAAACCTAAGTCATCATCAAAGTCATCATCAAAGTCATCACCGATATCGTCTCCGAAATCATCATCGGCGTCTTTACCGATCGCCGGAAGTTCAAACTTCATAACTCCCTTTTGAATAACTTTGCCTTCTTTAGAGTATCTAATGATGTCACCAGAAAATCTTAACTTCCCAGCAAAAGAGATTTGCTCTAGTTCAGCATCCCAGGTATTACCTGTGAAAAGACCTTTAGCATCTTTTTCTTTTACCTTAAAAGTAAGCATCATTGTATTCGGTGCATACTCTGAGTTTTTGTATTGAATATCGTAAATGTCTTGGTTGTCACTAGAATACTCATTACGAAACTTTCCATGACCAAGCTTTGGAAAATAAAAGTATGGTTTAAATATTAAGGCACCATTTCCATCTCTTATATACTTTCCGTTGTTATCAATTTTATAAAGAGAAAAGAAATAGTGATTTGCATCATATGCCGGTTCTGTTCTTGTTTCCGTAGTACTGTAATCAAACCAGTTTATTGATGTCATTTTAGTGATATCATCAACACTTTCTTGAATCTTTAAAACTAAAGTTCCTTTGGAGTCAGCAGATAATTCTGTTTTCCTGTCTTCAATATCTAAATCCTCAGCTTCAAGTTCAGAACAGATATCTAATATATTGTTGTTAGACTTTAGACCTAAATCATCACCAAGATCGTCGCCAAGATCATCTCCGATATCTCCCCAATCATCATCGTCATCAGAAATACACTCATTAGCAACCATTTCTTTCTTTATTTCATCTTGTCTTAACTGAAGTTTATAAGATTCGATATCTGCAGCGTCGATTTTGTTTGATGCATCTATTACATTTGCAATGATGTCAGTAAGTTTGTTTTCGTCTGTATGATTCTTGTTATATATTTTCGAGTCCCAGTTCATAGTTCCTTTCTCTGGAAAGAAAAAGAAAGTAAACGTATCAGCATTAGGCCTATAGTCTCCAGCAGACAATGCAAAGATCATAGATGAATCTAACTCGATTCCTTGTTTTGCTACATTCGCTTTCTCTGGAATAAACTTTGAACAACTAGTTAATATAATTGTTAGTAATAATAATCTTTTCATTTTGCTCTCCTAGAAAAATAGTGCCATTTCAAAAGTGATAATATCGTCCTTGAGAACATTCTTTCCTTCATATACAGATGTATAAAACAGGTTTGCTTGTAAAGGTACTTTGAATTTCTTCTGTTTAAACAAAGGAATAGTACTATGACCCTAAACCACTTATGCCAGGGCATACAGAAATTATTGGTTTTCCATCAAATTCAATGCGTTTAACTTCTGTTGTAGACGGAACAAGATATAATATTTTTCATTCTAACTCTGTGAGTGGATCAGGTAGTTTAAATAAAGCAGATGTTATTCAAGTTAATCCTCAGGGGACTGGAAGTTTTTATCAAGGGGATCGTTTATTAATCATGTCTAGTAAGAATATTAGTGGAGCTTCATTTGCTGACTCTGATGGATATTGTGCGGCTCCATTTATGCCAACAAACCTTATGAAGAAAAAATATATTATTCCTGTAAATGGTGATTATATTGCTTTTGCTTCTAAGCAAGCAGGATCCATAGATGTTCTTGATAGCTCAGATAATATAGTCACAACTTTAACTCTTTCTCGAACAGGAGCTGAAGCGAATGCTCCCTATAAAGTGAGAATGGCCACTCCGTTAGCAGGTTATCGTTTTGTTTCCACTGTAGATGTTGCAGCTTGGTATCAATCAAGTTCAGCAAGTTACGCTGGAAGCGATGATGAAACTATTCTATATGGAACTAACGAATAAGTTTTCAACAAGTTATCTCTTATAACCAACCTTTTTTCTCTAGAATTATCTACTTATTGTAAGTCTTTGACAGTATCCAAGGCGTATTTGAGATGGAAAAATAAGTTATTAAATTTGAAGAAACAAAGGAATGTTTATGAAAAAATTATGGATGATATTAATGGTGATGAGCCTTTCGGCTTTTGCTTCACAAGACGACTTTGTCTTCATCACAGTTGGAACTGACGCTGTTCAGTCTACAGAAAAAAACTTATTGGATACTCAAACGATTAAGGTTAATTCAGACATCTCTGTTATGAAAGTTCATAAAGATGATATTGATATCATGTCTTATATGATGCATGGTGAGTTTAAAAGATGTGGTGGATTTATGGTTCACGATTCAAAAGAAGAAGCTCTTAATGTTTTAGCTGATAACGAAGTTAGAAAATATGCTAAGCAATCAAACTTTGCTGAGTACACGATTACTGAAGAGAATAGAGTTCAAACTATTATGAGTCATATTAATGAGTTCTCAATCAGATCTACAATTATTAAACTTTCTTCTTTTAAAAATAGATACTACAAATCTCAAACAGGTTTAGATTCTCAGAACTGGATTAAATCAACTTGGGAAAAAATATCAGCAAATAGAAATGATGTTAAAGTTGAATTTTACAAACACAAAAAATGGCCTCAACCTTCAGTTATTTTAACTTTAGAAGGAACAACTAAGTCTGATGAAATTGTTGTTGTTGGTGGACATGCTGATTCAATTGCAGGTTACTGGGGAAGAGAAAAAGCAAGAGCTCCTGGAGCTGATGATAACGCGTCTGGAATTGCAACAGTAACTGAAGCAATCAGAGTTGTTATGGATACAGGTTAT